>NZ_JAUBSX010000026.1:0-88239 GCF_036704885.1 Microcoleus sp. F4-D5
CCCTCATGTCAATTTTTAGGAATTCCTAACTGAGTGATGCGAGCGTTGCACAGATTTTTGGGTGTTTTTACTCACTAAGTAGGTGTGCAGAATTAATTACACAATATTTCTACTGAAACCCTTGCCTAGCAAGGAGTCTTTATGTAATTAATTTTGTGTGGTTACTTATTATCTCGGATGATTCACTTTTATCCCCTCCATCTGCCTATGTGCCAGTTGGGGGTGCGGAATGTGGGTTTTTGTGCCGCTTGGGGAGTTCGGTCACCAATATATACCCCGACAATTTCTCTCGTTTTCCTATCTATGGCAAGCCAGACCGATTGCTCGTTATCTTTGTTTTCCACAAATGACCACAATTGATCACACTCAATGGCTAATTTCCCTTTAGTTTTCGGAGAAACCTTTACTTGGCGAGGAGTTTGAGCATATTTATTATTTACATATTTTTGCAGCCAACTGGGGGAAACTCCTACTGAACGAGCAATCCCAGCCAGCGATATTTTTTCAAGTAAAAGTTGATTTATTAAAATTTTAGTCTGTTCAGAAATATATTTTTTAGTAGGGTGAGCGACAAACTGTTTGCCACATTGTTTGCACTTAAATTTTTGTTTTTTATTATGGTACTACCATTCTTTATGGTTTTTTATCCTTGGCAGTAGGAACAACAAGGTTTCCCTTCTAAAAAGTTTAATAAATCTTCCATATTTCCTAAATTCACGCAAATTTTGTGGCTTTATTTCCCCTTAAGAAATACCATTTTTGGATACCTACTTATCTAAAAATATTTAATAACTGCTATAAGTTTTCCTTAACTAAAAATGGCCAGATTATGACCCATCAAGTTCAAGTCTGCCGATATACAAGCTAACAAATACCTGCTATCACTACATATTTATGACTACCCAAACACTGTTGGACATACTCAGCCACTTAGAAGAGTCGGACTGAGCGAAAGATGAGCGGAAAGTGGAATGTTCTAGAGGGTAATAAATCCGAAACTCGTTACCCGTGAAGAGTTAAAGTCAATCGGGATGACAGGATTTGAACCTGCGACCCCCTCGTCCCGAACGAGGTGCGCTACCAAGCTGCGCTACATCCCGAATTTAGTCACTATTTTTTTATGATATCACATTCAAGTCAAAATTGAGCAAGCTCGTATATAATTTGTAAAACACTACTCAGGCGGAGACAGGCGTGACAGTTAAGCCCCAGTGGTTGCGAGTTAAAGCCCCCCAGTGGGAGCGCGTCGGCAACGTCAAAGAAATTTTACGGGATTTAGCCCTCAATACGGTTTGCGAAGAGGCGTCGTGTCCGAACATCGGCGAATGCTTCAACGCAGGTACTGCGACATTTTTGATTATGGGTCCGGCTTGTACCCGCGCCTGTCCTTACTGCGACATCGATTTTGAGAAAAAGCCCCAACCTTTAGATCCCACAGAACCCCAAAGATTGGCGGAAGCAGTGCAGCGGCTCAAACTCAACCACGTGGTGATTACCTCTGTCAACCGAGACGATTTGCCGGATGGGGGCGCGTCTCAGTTTGTCGAGTGCATTCAAGCGGTGCGATCGGCGATGCCCGATACAACTATAGAAGTTTTGATTCCCGACTTGTGCGGCAACTGGCAAGCTTTAGAAATTATTCTCGCAGCCCGACCAGAGGTACTCAACCACAATACCGAAACCGTAAAGCGACTTTACCGCAAGGTGCGACCGCAAGGAAAGTACGATCGCACCCTGGAATTGTTGCAGCGAAGCCGCGAACTCGCACCTGGGGTTTACACCAAATCCGGCATCATGGTGGGGCTCGGAGAAACAGACGCCGAAATTCGGGAGGCGATGCAGGACTTACGGGCTGTCGGCTGCGATATTTTAACAGTTGGACAGTACCTGCAACCGACTCAAAAGCACTTGAACGTAGAAAACTTTGTGCCTCCAGAACAGTTTGATGCTTGGAGAAAGTTTGGCGAATCTTTGGGGTTCTTGCAAGTGGTTGCTTCTCCCTTAACTCGCAGTTCCTATCACGCCGAACAAGTGAGGGAACTGATGAAACTATACCCACGCTAGCAATTTTAATTTGAGTTGACTCGCGCCCGATCGCACCATTCTCACTAAAACCCGCTTAACCCGGTAACAGTGAGGAAAAACCTGGGGTTTCTATACAGGCCCAGTGCCAAAAACCCTGTTTCCGCTCTTTGCTATCTTGGATGAGCTAGCCGGGGGAAGCAGCAGCCAACAGCAAAACTATTATCGGTCGATCGCCCCCTCAAAGTCGCGACTTACCGAAAAGACATCCAGAAACCGGGTTTCTTCCTCAAACTTCTAGGTTTTAATCCAGAAGTTTTGTCGAGAAACCCGGTTTTTGCGTAAGTTGCTAACTCGGTACTGCCGACTGTACCAAATTTGAATGTCATATTTTGTAAGACATTGAACTTCAGCGCTCGCTGCGCTATCTTTAATCAAGAGCGCCGAGTTACATAACGTTTTATTACAAAAATCGCCACAAACTCTGAATATCATATTTTTTCAGGGATTAAACTTTCGCACTCGCTGCGCTATCTTTAATCAAGAGCGCCGAGTTATATAAAGTTTTATTAAAAAAATCGCTAATTTTCAAAAGTGATCGGGAACCAGCTTATCGGTGATGAAGATTAACTTAACTTCTGACGAACGTCACTTGTTTCTAGCGAGTCACTATCTATACTAGCTACATAAACAAAGAAGTACAACACACTTTCCAGGCCCTCAATCTGTTACATCAGAAAGTTCTTAGCATTTTCCAGAATCTTGGTAAAACAAGTGGGGCAGCAAAAGTTCGATCGAACAACAGCAGAAAAGTCAGGAAAGTTAGTAAAGAAACACAAAGCGGTGATGCTTCGTCTTAACAAACTGGGCATCATAATTATAAATAACCGCTAAGCGTAGCATCTTTTCACCCGGAGCAACTGAGAAAATCACTATGCCAGCCACCTCTTTTTACGCTGAAGCTGAATTCGACGAACAACTGCGAGTCATTCCCTTGCAAGATGATGTGTTGGATGAAGATGCTGAAGAAGTTGGAGATGAACTGCTCGACCAAGACCCAGCAGAGACAGAGGATGCAGACCCAGCAGCAAAATTGCAAAAAAATGCCAGCCGCCGCACTACAGATTTAGTGCGCCTGTACCTCCAAGAAATAGGTCGGGTTCGTCTGTTAGGTCGAGACGAAGAAGTCTCCGAAGCTCAAAAAGTTCAGCGCTACATCAAATTGCTCGAATTGCGCAAAACCACCGCTTCCCAGGAAGAAGGGCTGATACAGCGCTTCGTGCATTTAATTGAGGTGCGCGATCACTTGGCAGCACAGTTGGGACACAAACCTTCCCTGGAACGCTGGGCATTAACCGCCGGCGTCGGCGACGTGCCAGAACTCAAGCAAATTATGGCCGAAGGCAAGCGCCAGTGGGCAGAGTTAGCAGAGATGACGGTCGAGACCATCGAAAGAATTCAAGCTGAAGGCGTCGAAGCGAAAGACCACATGATTAAGGCGAACCTGCGCCTGGTGGTTTCGGTGGCGAAAAAATATCAAAATCGCGGTTTAGAATTGCTCGATTTAATACAAGAAGGGACTCTCGGACTGGAGCGAGCTGTAGAAAAGTTTGATCCGACGCGGGGCTATCGGTTTAGCACCTATGCCTACTGGTGGATTCGGCAGGGAATTACGCGGGCTATAGCCACTCAAAGCCGCACCATTCGCCTCCCCGTCCACATCACCGAAAAACTTAACAAAATCAAAAAAGCCCAGCGCAAAATTTCTCAAGAAAAAGGTCGGACAGCGACGATCGAAGATATCGCTGTCGAGTTGGACATGACCCCACCCCAAGTCCGAGAAGTTTTGCTGCGAGTCCCCCGCTCTGTTTCTCTGGAAACTAAAGTAGGCAACGAAAAAGATACAGAGTTGGGCGACTTGCTCGAAACCGACAGCATCTCCCCAGAAGAAATGCTGATGCGAGAAGCTCTGCACCGTGACTTGCAGCAACTGCTGGCAGATTTGACCAGCCGCGAGCGAGATGTAATTCTGATGCGCTTTGGTTTGGGCGACGGGCACCCCTACTCGCTGGCAGAAATTGGTCGCGCTCTCGACTTGTCCCGCGAGCGAGTCCGCCAAATAGAAGCCAAAGCCTTGCAAAAACTCCGCCAACCCAAGCGCCGCAACCGCGTGCGCGACTATTTGGAGTCTCTGACTTAAATTTGCCCTTGGGCCCGATCGATCGCACAGCGAGGCATTCGGCACTTGTGCAGAAGGCAGGAGGCAGGAGGCATTCGGCAGAAGTAACACTATTTACTTCTACATAACTTCTCTGTCCTCTGCCACAAGGCATAAAACTGCTTAAAAGTTAGTCAATTTTAGATTTTAGATTTACTCCACAGATAAGTCTGGGAGTTTGAATTGTGCTCTGCTAGCCACTCCCGTCGGAAAGCAAGTATGCGTTTTTGGGCAAGGTCAAAAAATATCAAAAACCAAATTTTTTCTTCAAGCTTTTTTCAATAAGCTCCGATATTTGCAAAATATCTCGATCTTTGTGTATGATTGTCAATAGGCAGACTTTCTTGAGAGGGTCACTATGGCACTTTACACCGCGTCCTCATTCAAATCCGAACTCAATGACAAAGGCTGGCGGATGACTCCCCAACGGGAAACCATCTTGCACGTTTTTCAGAACCTCCCCAAAGGCAATCACCTGAGTGCCGAGGATTTGTACACTTTGTTAAAAAATCGCGGAGAAAACATTAGCTTGTCCACCATTTACCGAACTTTAAAGTTAATGGCAAGGATGAGCCTGCTCCGCGAACTCGAACTAGCAGAAGGTCACAAACACTATGAAATAAACCAGCCTTACCCGCATCACCACCACCACCTAGTCTGCGTTCAGTGCAACAGAACGATCGAATTTAACAACGATTCAATTTTAAAAATTGGCATGAAGCAAGCTGAAAAGTCTGGGTTGCACCTGCTAGACTGCCAGCTAACCATTCATACGGTGTGCCACGAAGCTTTGCGGATGGGATGGCCGTCTTTGGTTTCCAGCAATTGGTCTTGTCCGAGGTCGATCGCCCAGCACGGCACCAGCGCCCAGGATTCAGTCGAGTGAAAGTACACTATTTTCGCATTTCAAGTACAGTTTGTTACCATTTTTAACAAAGCTCTTAGGCGCAAGTGCGATTCGCCGTTACGCCGAAACCGGGTTTCTTCAGGAAAATACATCATTTCAAGAATCAGTCGGAAACCAGAAACCCGATTGATGCAGCAGCGTCCGCAAGTCCGCTGCTAAAGATTTTGGCTCAACAAATAGTCGCTGCTGACCCCCTAACAGAGCCCTCGATCGAGCGAGGGCGTCTCTGGTCTAAGCATCAAAAACTCAGCCGATGGGGTCTGTGTAAAAGCCCAGGTCTTGCAGCCGCCTTTGTCATTGCTGAATGCTCGATCGAGAGTTGAACCTGCTGCTAATAGGAACAGCAGGAACAGCTACCCGCCGAGGTAATCCGTTTTGGAGCGCAGCCAAAGTCGCCGGAGTGGCAATACCCGTCGCCGGTGACAAATTGCGTTCTTGCTGAAACGACAGCACCGCAAACTCGGTCTCGGCTCCAAATACTCCGTTTACCGGGCCGGGGTTTTTGCCCAGACTTCTGAGCCCAGACTGAAGCTGTCGGA
Organism: Microcoleus sp. F4-D5; assembly: GCF_036704885.1. Lineage (NCBI taxonomy): Bacteria > Bacillati > Cyanobacteriota > Cyanophyceae > Oscillatoriales > Microcoleaceae > Microcoleus > Microcoleus sp. F4-D5. The sequence continues at coordinate 5,687 of NZ_JAUBSX010000026.1, forward strand.
CAGCAGACCCAGTATCGCCCCGTCGCAGACCTGCAGCGATTTGCCGCACAGGCGCTGCGGCCTGCCTGTGGCCTTGCCGCAAAGCCGAGCGAGTGCTGCGATCGACCCTTCCAGTCCCGAACAGCCCGCTATCCCTTTGAAAGCGGATCAAAGCTGCCTGAGTTGGTCGATCGAACCAACCGTGAATCTGGCTCCTGTAATAACCCAATTCTTGCAGCCGCCGCTGCACAAATTCCACTTGTCGGCCTCTATCGCCCAACTCCAGAAAATCTTCGTCATTACTCTGTGGGTCATCTTCCTCAGCCCATGAGCTAATTTCAGCTTGCCTCATCTGGAAATCGATAGCAGTCAAAGTAGCCGTGTCAGCGCAGCCGTCAGAAACCAAATTGTAATCTTGCTGAAAACGAGTCACAGCGTAGAGAGTGCGTTCGCGAAACTTGCCGTCAATGTTGCCTTCAAAATAGCCCAAAGCTTTTAACTGCCGCTGGATCAAGTCTACAGTCGCCCCTCTGTCCCCGAACCGCAGCCCCTTGCAACCGCCATTTCCCGAAATATCCCCCGGAAGGGTAACGGGGGGAACCGGCCGGGTGGAACCAAACAGCAAAGCTAAAGTTTGCCTGTCGGCAACTCCAGTCACCCGCAGTCGATTAATTCGCTGGAAGTATCTAACCGCATTTTGAGTAAGTTCGCGAAAACTCCCTGTGGGATGCGCGCTAAAATAGCCTAGCTGCTTCAACCTGCGCTGGAGAGCCGAAACATCTGCACCCCTGTCTCCAAAACCCAGTTCCCGATAATTGGTATAAATAGTTTTAAAAGGTCGATCGTCATCCCCGGCAAAACTGTTGAGTGCGCTCACAGTAGCTCGATCGGGCCTGCCACTGAGCGACAGTTGATAGTCTCGCTGAAAATTAGTCAGAGCTTGTCTAGTAACCGGGCCGAGTTGACCGGTGGAATATCTGGGAAAATAGCCGAGCTCCCGCAACCTGTCTTGAACCGCTCGCACATCGGGATAAACCGGATCTATTTGAGCCAAAGCCGCACCGGCTGCACTCAAAACCGACAGCATCAAAGCCAGAGACAGCAAACGGAGATAAGTCTGACTGGATAGGTTTTGCCGCTTGGGCTCATCAAAAATTTTCGACTCTGCGGGTGCTTCGCAAACAAGAGCCAGTTCTAGGTAGGCGAGGGATTCCATAACTTTTTACTGTGAAATTGTGGGTGGGGTGTAAGAGCAAACTCAAGCTGAGCTGTGGGTTGCTAAGGATTTATTAAGGCTAAGTTTTACCTGTTTGCGCGAAGCACCCGTTTTTGAAAAAATTTACCTTCAACAATAATTACAGGTAACAACTAAGATAGCATCGCGGTTTACAGAGACGCGAGTGTTAGGAAAAAAGTTTGCAGGCATAGTCTTAGCCTTTGAGGTCAAAAGACGAGAAGTTCTGGGGTAGTGCTGGCTAATATTTTATCTGGCTGCCGCTGAAATTACCACAAGACTGGCGCCCAGGTTGTCATTACCTTAATTTGCTGTCTGGGAAAGAGCCTGAAAGCGCAGGTTTTTTGTTCGTAAACGCGGTTTCTTCATGTTGCGAGTGCGTCTCGGAAAGTACCGCCGATTGACCGAAAAACGAGCCAATAAAAATCCCCACCCTTGCTACTTGCAAATAAAACGGGGATTTTTTGATAAGTTGACTTTGTATTAAAAAATCGACATCGCTTAAATTAAGCCGAACCGATCGCAAATTAAAGCTACTCCCGCTGCAAAAACCGTAATTCCTAATGCCAAAAGTGGATTTTGCCCTCGGCTGACTGCAAAAGAAGTGACAACCCCAGCTCCCAAAGCCGCAGTCACAGCAGCAGTCGCCAAATCTCTATCTGGACGTTTGCCGTACATATTTTCTTATCCTAGATAACTTTGAATCTAAAAAACTGACATCTTGTCATCAAAGTTAGCACTCTCGCTCTTTGTAGAGTGACAATCCCTTCAGTTTTGCAACTAAGCTTAAAATTTAGATAAGTTTCTTAATACAGGACTTACGCAAAGACACTAGATAACGCTTAGACTGTTCAGTCCTCCTCGTTTACCCTAGCTGTTTAGGTAGGCGTGGAGTACCAACCCCTATATGCTAAAGTTGTATCCGATCGCCAAACTTACTACAAAGCAATGACTACTTCTACGCCTAAAAACCAGACCGAGATTTCCAATACAGTCTCATCAAGTCCACAAATGCGATCTTTCCTGAAAATTATTGAGTATTTATCCCTAGCTGCTTTTGTTGGTGCATCCATCCTTACCAGAGTTTTTCCAGACAATCAACTTATCTTGATCTGAGGATCTATTTTTCTCTCTAGTTTTATTTTTCTGTTCCTGACCAAGAGACAATTAGCTCAGAACTCTAGGAATCTTGTTAATCAGTTAGAGTTCCGAAGAAAAGCTGAATTATATACTTATGTGTTGAACCCGAATAATTCTTCGGATAACAATCCGATCGCCCGGTGAGAGCAAAGGCTTTACGATATTGCCAGGAGTTGATTGGCGACTAGAAAAAGACTAGAGAGACTTCGATAAATATTTACTATACTTTCCAATTGGCAACCGTTATTTTATCGGGAGTCACACCAATTTTAGTATTGGTAGACAAATTGGAACCAGGTCAAGCACTACTCAAGTGGCTGCCCGTAATTTGTCCTGCTGTCGCCTCGATAGTCGCCAGTATAGTTACCTCCTTTCCTTTTCAGGAGAATTGGGTTTCTGCTAACACGACTGTGGAATGGTTAGAAGCGGAACAGGAGAAATTTATCTTGGGAGTGACTCCGGCTTATTGTTGCTATGATGTAGCCGACTAAACCCAACATCAACAAATGGCAAAAATGGCAATAGAAAACTTTATCAATCAGGTGAATGAGATTCATCTCAAACAAATCCAAAAACCAGATGAGACACGGTTAAAGGAGCAGAATACAGAGGCAGCTCAATCTACTGAGTCAAAGCAAGAGCAGAGTTAACGAAGCTGACAATAAGCTGTTACGCAGCTAGATCGTATAATAGAAAGACAAGACAAGTAATTGCTGCACAATCCGTTCTGCCAAAGATGCAGAGGCTCTCACAAAGGGCGATCGCCCTGTGCTTTATGGTGAACTCACAGAGTTAGTAGCATTTTGGCAGGAACGTTTGGTAAAGGAGGGTGTACCAAAAGGTGCGGTCATAACTCTGGAAGCAGATTTTTCACCAATGGAACAGAGTGAGGCCTGAGAGCATCCTCAGTAGCTTAAAAAAGCTTTTCATCTTATTAAACTAAAATCATGCAATCTGTAAAGCAACCGATTGAACTAATTATTGAATTCCGTAATTTTGCTCTCTTCTGGCTTGGGCAGTCTGTGTCTGAAATCGGAACTCGCCTGACAGGATTTGGCTTAAGTATCTGGGTTTATCAGAACAGTCACAACGTTACACAAGTAAGCCTAGTTATATTTTTTACAACATTACCAGGTGTAGTAATCACTCCCTTTGTTGGCGCATTGGTAGACAGGTGGAATCGAAAATGGATAATTGTTTTGAGTGACCTGGCTGCGGCTTTTGTCACACTAGGACTCGCCTTACTGCTACTAACTGATAATCTACAACTCTGGCATACCTATGTGACTGCATTTTTGACATCAGTGTGCGGTTCTTTTCAATTGACTGCTAAGGCCGCTGCTTTACCCATGATGGTCCCCAGGGAGCAGATTGGGAGAGCCAATGGCTTAATTCAGTTCAGCACAGCAGTAGGACAACTTGCAGCACCAATCATTGCTGGTGTACTCATTGCCACTTTACAACTTCAAGGCTTGCTGCTGATTGATTTTTCTACCTATGTCGTTGGATTGTTGACGCTACTCTTTATTCAGATTCCTCAGCCTGAAACTAATACCACACCAGATAATGAAAGTAATATCATCAACGATATGATTTACGGCTGGGAAAATATTTCATCTCGTTCTTTTTTGCTGATCCTGCTGGCATTCATGACAATTTATTTTTTTATTAATGGAATGACTACCGTCTTAATTAATCCGCTGATATTATCCTTTTCTTCTGCTACGACATTTGGGAGCGTGATGTCAATTGCTGGGTGTGGAATGATTGCTGGCAGCATCATTATGAGTATTTGGGGAGGAGGAACAAAAGCTGTCTCTCCTCTGTTTTTGTTTTCGGCATTAAATGGCATAGGTTTGGTAATTGCTGGCATAAAACCCTTGATCCCTACCATAACCTTTGGTATTTTTCTGTCGTTTTTTACCTTGCCTATTGTTCTAAGCACTAACGGTGCAATTTGGCAAAATACCGTTAACCCAAAGGTTCTCGGACGTGTTCTCTCATTATTCAACACAGTGACAGGCTTAGGCTTTGCTTTCGGTAATCTCAGTGCCAGCCCATTAGTCGATCGCATTTTGGAACCTATGCTATCTGCTGATGGGGTACTGGCTAATACTGTTGGCAGATTAGTTGAAACGGGCGAAGGGCGTGGAATTGGTTTTTTGATGATTGTACAAGGGCTGTTCGTTTTAATTACATCAATCAGTTTGTACAATTACTTTGCTGGTATAGAAAAAACTGAGGAATTGATAATTATTGATAGCTCATTGGTAGAGCAGGAGGCAATCGATAAGTTTCGTAATGAACAAGAAAGAGTATAAGAGGCTGTTGGAAAAGGTGGGTGAGGAGTATAAAATTAGGCTAGACGACGAACCACGATCCGGATCATCGGAATATAAATCCAACCTTCCGAAGTCTCTGGTAAACCTTCGTGAGCTCGACTCAACCGCCGACACCAAGATCGTCATCCAAAAGTACGTTCTACGACCCAGCGTTTCGGGAGTAGCACAAATCCTTTCCGCTCTTGTGGTCGTAAAACTACTTGAACAACCCAGCGACAAATATCCATTACCCACATCATGAATGAGTCACCAGTAAAACCACCATCAACCCAAATTGTATGTAATCTGGCAATTCGCTTTCCCTTCTGTTTGAGCCGTTGAAGAACAACTTTGCCGCCGTCTCGTTCCGTCTTACTAGCTGCGGTCACAAATACCGAGAGTACTAATCCCAGTGTATCAACGGTCACAAAGCGTTTACGTCCTTTAATTTGCTTGAACGCATCATATCCAACTGATTGATTGACCATTGCTGCTGTTTTGACGCTTTGACTGTCGATGATGGCTTCGCTCGGATCTGCTTTCCGCTGTTGCTCACTCCTGACCCAGTCCCGTAATCGCTCATGAATTGTCACCCATGTTCCATCTTGGCGCTAGTTCCGAAAATAGGTATATATACCATCTGACATGCTGGAAAATCTCCTGGTAAGTTTCTCCATGTGCAGCCTTGTGTCAAGACATAGAAAATGGCGTTTAGCACCGACCATACCTCTACCTCTCGGTTTCGACTGCCAGGTTTGGCGGCTGGAATCATTGGTTGGATTAGTTTTCATTGCCATTGTGTCAAGTTACTGGAGTATACTTTACTCATTGTGCTTTCAGGTTGTTGTGACTTAAGTATCTACAGCTTATATCCTGAAAGCTTTTTTATCCCCTACCCCCCTTTTCAAACAGCCTCTAAGTAGGTCAACCAGCCATATAAAATGTGAGAATTGAGGATGAATGCAAAATTTCAATTTTTTCTAAATCGCCTGAAAAATTACCATCACTGGTCGAACAAAATTGAAGTTGCCCAACAATCTGTCTTCGACTGCACAGGACATCTATTAAATACAAGAATATTAGTTAAGGGAGTGGATAATCGTCTGGAGATTTCGGAACAAACAAGGATATCTAATTATGATGTTGTGATTAAAGGCAGCGGTAATAGCCTAGAGATTGAAAACGATTGTGCTGCTAATGGCAATCATACATCTTTGACAATGTGGAATGAAGGAGATTGATGCAACCATGAATACGAGGTTTAGTGAACTTCTGCATTGGCGGCAAGCTAAGCATCACTGGTCTGACAAAGTGGGCGTTAATCAACGAATCGATATTAAAGGAACTAATAATCGCGTTGCGATCGCAAGTGGGACAAAGCTCTACAACCTGCAAATTGTCATTCACGGTAACGACAATGTACTTTCAATCGGAAAAAATTGTGATATCGATGGCTTTATCGAAATGTTCGGGAATGGGAATGAAATTGCGATCGGCAGTCGAACACAGATTTCGAGTGATGTGCGTCTCGCTGCACATGGAGAAAAACGAATCGGAATTGGTGAGAGGTGTGTGATAGCCGATCGTACTGATATACGTACAACAGATAGCCATTCGATTTTGAATGCCGAAGGCGATCGCATCAACCCTGACGAGAGTATCGAGATTGGCGATCATGTTTGGCTTACACGCGAAGTGATGGTGTTAAAGGGTGTAACCATCGGTTCTGATGTGGTCATTGGCCCTCGATCCATTGTTACCAAAAACATCCCACCTAACACACTTGCGATCGGCATTCCTGCCAGGGTGGCGCGGACAAATATTACCTGGTTGGTCGAATCAATATAAAAGTATTGGGGAACAACATAAAGGTATAATTATAAAAACTACAAGCGAACGCTTGATTCATAAAAGACTTCAGAACTAGAAACATCAACTCTACAAATGCATAGATTCAACTTCAAAGTAGTCAAGCGGTTTTGGGCGATTGCTAAACTTTATTGGTTAGGTAATGAAAAAGAAGGTGCTCTAGGTTTACTTGTGCTTCTCGGAGTCTTATTGCTTGCTAGCACCCTAGTCAAGGTGTTTTTAAATGCTCAACAGGGAGAGTGGATTTCTGCCCTTTCTGCCCATGATAGCGATCGATTCTGGCGAACTGTACTAGTTGCATTAGGGGGTATAATCATCTTTAGTTTTGTCAATTCTGGTTATGGTTATATGCAACAAACAATAGCCATCTACTGGCGACGGTGGTTGACCCATCACTTCCTCAATCAATATTTTAGTAATCGTGCTTTTTATGAGCTTAGTACCTCTAACCAAGAGATTGATAACCCAGACCAGCGTATAGCTGAAGATATTGCCAGTTTTTGCCAGCAATCTATTTTATCTTTGGTAAGTATTATTGAATCTATCTTTATTGTAATTGCTTTTAGTAGCATTCTCTGGTCTATTTCCAAAAACCTAGTTATTGCTCTAGTAATTTATTCAACATTAGCCTACCTGTTAACTATTGGTTTCTACGGTAGACAATTAACTAAATTAAATTCTGAGCAACTGAAAAAAGAAGCAAATTTTCGCTTTAGTTTAATCCGCATTCGAGAAAATGCCGAGTCTATTGCCTTTTATAACGGCATCTCTCACGAAAACAACAAAGTTAAACTTAGATTTCAGGAGGTATTTAATAATTTTAAGCGATTAATATTATGGTCAGAGGTATATTTAAACATATTTAAATTTCAGTTTAGTTATCTACCCTGGATAATACCAGGGATAATTTTGGCACAACAGACTTTGGCAGGTGAGATAGAAGTAGGAAAAGTGATGGAAGCTGCAGGCGCATTTGGCAATGTCGCTTTTTCTGTCAATGTGATTATGTATCAGTTTGATAAATATACTAAATTTTGTGCTTCGATTAATCGCTTATACATTTTTCATGAATATCTAAAACAACCAATAAAAAAAGTAGCTAATGCTGGGATAATTGATATAGTAAAACAGAGGCGTTTGGCCGTTAAAAATCTAACTTTGCAGACTCCCAATTATCAAAAAACTTTATTTACAAACCTCTCTGTAGAACTGCAACTAGGTCAAGGATTATTAATTATGGGAGAAAGCGGTTGTGGAAAAAGTTCTCTGTTGCGTGCGTTAGCTGGTTTGTGGAATTCAGGGACAGGTGTAATTTTTCGTCCTAAATTAGAAGAAATGCTATTTTTACCGCAGCGTCCCTACATGATTTTAGGAACGCTGCGGGAGCAGTTAATTTATCCTAATGCCAAAGTTAATCTCAATGATGAAGAAATCCATCAAATCCTTCACAAGGTAAATCTGTCGGATCTAGCAGAACGATTTGGAGGTTTGGGAGTAGAGAAAGATTGGAGTGATGTTCTTTCTTTAGGAGAACAACAAAGGCTGGCTTTTGCTCGGATACTGATTGCGAAACCAAAATATGCGATTTTAGATGAGTCAACGAGTGCTTTAGATGTCAACAATGAAGAAAATCTTTATCGTCTTCTGTTAGAGATAGGAACAACCTTTATCAGTGTTGGTCATCGTCCTACTCTCAAAAAATATCATCAAATCGTTGTCGCTCTTTCCTCAGATGTACCCAAATCTGAGTTTATGGTTGATATAAAAACTACAAAGGAGGTTTGAAAAAATAGAAACTTGTCCGCTTCAAGCAAATATCGTAAGGATTCAGGTCATATCCAAATAGGCGCAAACATTTGTCTAGTCTGCCTTTCAGCAAAAAAAATTATAAAGCCCTTCTCAATAATTTGGGGGGTTAGTCCAAATTATTGAGAATCAATTTAGTGAACTTCTGCATTGGTGGCAGGGCAAGCATCACTGTGGTATTATTGACGACGATAAATAACTACAGCATTCACGAAATTTCAACATAATTACAGGCAGGAGAATCGAATGACTACCGAAGATAGTAAAACATATGATGAAAAGATGAAGCAGTATTTGATAAATACGGTAGAGCAAGAATTTATTAGCGTAGCCCCTACCGCAGAATTACCAACACAATCTAATATTTTAGCCAAAGCCCCACAAATTGTGCATCAAGTCGAATCCACCACAAAGTGGACAATTCCTGAAGAGCTATTTGTGGTTGAGCAATCGCCCTCACTAATGCCACTGGCTCAGCGACTTTTTCTCTGGTCTTTTGTCTACGGTCTCGGACCCAAACGCTATTTGGAAATAGGAACTGATGCTGGTGGCTCAGCCATGATCGTGTTGGGGGCGATTCGCGCCTTGGGATTGGACAATTTTCGTGGCGTTTGCATAGATCCTCACTTTAAGCTGGATCGAGAAATGCGCGATTACTTGGGTGAAAAATTCACATACATTGAGAGTAAGAATTCGCCGGAGGCAATGATTGAAGCGGCCAGACTGTCAGGGCTTTTCGACTTAATTTTAATTGATGGAGACCATATGTACGATGGTGCCCTGATGGATATTATGCTAACAATACCTTATATTGGGCGCGGTGGGTACATTTTGATCGACGATGCCGCCAACCCCCAAGTTCGTGATGCCATCAGCTATGCAATCGAGAATTGCCGATTGATCGACTGTGGTTTTATGTGTCGTCACACAATATTATGCGACACATTCATTCCCCCTGTGGCATCTGGTACATGGCAAGGAGAAAAGTTTCGTAATGCAGGGCTATATGTACTACGCAAACCTTTATGATTTAATGTCGGACTGACGGGGTGACAACCCGTCAGCTTAGGTCTACCACATCTTTTGCTAGCTTTACAAGGAAAGCCGTGGCGCGTCATACAATATCTTTAAAAATTTTGAACATCTTTAAAAATTTCGTCAATATAGCACTCAATAAAAGCGTAATAAAGAATATTAAAACCAGAGCATAACCTGGAGATGGAAATATTCTCAAAAGCAATATTACGAAAAAACTATGTAGGCAATATACCCCTAATGATAAATCAGAAAATAATTTGACTATAAAATGCGGTTCAGATGTAACTTTTAGTGAAATTAAAGCGATCGACCAAGCACCAAAAACTAAAGATAGTCTAGAGTAAACTGGTAGAGCATCCTCAGAATCAGTTGGTAAAAAATCTTCTCTAAAGCCATTCCATAGTAACGGATAGTCTAAATATTTCCATTCAATAATAGCAAAGACAATAAATAATATTAATATCGATAAGTTTTTTTTGTTAAAATAAGAAAAACTATTTAGTTGAGTTTTAGATATTTCATTTTTTATGAGAAATGAGGAAAAAACATAAGGTACAAAGTTTAGAGGATTGAAGTGTTGCGCTAGAATAGCAAATTCCTTGCCAAAAAATATGACACTTAAAGGCAAAAGAAAAACAATTATACAAAAAAATATTAAAGCAGAATAACATATTAGTTCATTGTTTATTTGAGTTTTTTCAATATAAAAGGCAAATAATTCAGCGAAAGTGGTTAACAAGAGTAAAGAAAAGAAAAAATAAAATGGGTTAGAATAGCCGTCGGTAATAATAAAAACTATAAGTTTTCTCATATCAGTTAAATCAATTAACTGATTGACAGAAATTTCATTAATAATTAATAAATATAGGTGAAAAATTAATCCCCAGAACAAATAAAGCTTTATAAGCTTAAAACATCTTTTTTTAAAGAAGTAATATTGCTGTTTTTCTCTGCTGACAAAGAACAAAATAAAAGATAATTGAAAAAAGATAGGAACAGCCAAATCACATATGTTATAAGCAATAAAATTATACAGGCTCTTATAGCTTAACAAGAAGTTTGGTATACCTGCATGTATAGCAACAACTAGCATACAGCAAATAGCTCTAAGATAATCAAAACCATAAATTTTTTCCGAATTATATTTATTCATCTCTAATCCAAGTTGCTAATTACAAAAATGCCTGGTTTAATTAGTCATGTTACTAGGTGACACGATTTAGTGAATGCGAGCAATTCGGTTCGGGCTCCTACCGCAAAAGATCGCAGCTTGCATACAGATAGCATCATCTACTTTGAGGTTATCTATAACTACGATCGCCCCCGACGACAATTGTGGCGCTAGAATCTATGCAACACAGGTAACGAACACGGGGGTCTCGACATTACCGAAGATGTCACCATCGCCATCAATCCTTCTGAACTGAGCCCGCCCAGCAGCGAAACATTCTGTCCCTTGTTGCGTTTAATGCTGTGGGTCACTCCCCACTGATAGCTCAACGATACAAACGGGTCAGACCGAGATTGACCCCAGACTCATCGACAAATACCAAATTCCGTGAGTACACCCGACATCCCCAACAAAGAATAGTCTGTCGCATCGATCGGACTCGTGAGGTCTCCTGCTGCCTAGCATCTAGCGTTTTTTTATAACGCACTTTTAAGCGTCGCCGAAAGGGCGTGCATGGTAGTTACGCTCACCACAACCCCTGTCTGCTGCTGATAGCGCTCACATAGCTCAAAGAGGAGCGCATCGGGTTGCTCTGCTACTAAAGACCGTACCACATCCAACTGTTTCTCAGAAATCTGAGGTTGCACAGTCGCCCCGCGTGGCAGTGATTCCATCTGTCCGGTCTGCTGAAAACGGCGCAGCACTCACCCTTACAAAGCTCAAGTAGACCTTAAAGCCTACTGCTAGTTGACGCTGTGAACCTTCGCGAGCTTTCCAGGCATCTACATATCCGGCGGGGCAAATCTTGGGAATAAGTTACGGGCATCTTTTTCGGTAGCTTATTTTATTTTTTTCACTTATTAAGCTGATATCATATTTGAAATTATTTTTCAAGCCACCGTATGCGCTACTTTGAGGAATACTGTGAAGTACATCTGGAACCAGGTACTGCACCATGGACCTGGGTGTTTAGGAGTGACGAAAAAATTCGCATCAAATTTGGTGTCGCCTTATCTAATCATCCACATTGTGGACAAATAGCTTATGAGTTAAATGATGGACAAGGATATTGTGATTCAGGTCGAATTACGACATCTACTGAAGGCATTGTAGAAAATGGCTTCAAAATTTTTTCGGTCAACCTACCACCTATAAGTAGCGGGGGAGGATATCGATACAGACTGGGTTATGTCGATATTTTCGGTACGGAGCATACAAGTGTGCGATCGCGTTTTGTTATTGTATGTGATGAAGCACCTCGGTCAATGGCTGAGCTCCAATCAGGGTTTCTGGGATTTGTGAACAATCAGCCCGTGTATGGACCAACACCGCAAATTGAAATGACAGCCAGCCCGCAAGATTGGAATACACGTCTGTTTTACTCCATAATCATCGATAGATTTGCTCGGAGTTCGGCATTCAATGGCACTGGTCTAGGTGCAGTCAATTACGATCCCTGTTGTCCATATGCCAGTCATGGTGGAACAATTCGCGGCGCGATCGAGAAAATAGAATACTTGCAGTCATTGGGAATAAGAGCAATTATCCTTAGCCCTGTGTATGTCAACGCTGCTGACGGCTACCACGGCTATCATCCCATCCACCTGTTGATGGTCGATCCGCGTCTGGGTACACTCATGTGTCTGCGAGAGCTTGTTGCTAAAGCTCATCAAGCTGACATCGCTGTGATTTTAGATGTCGTCAACAATCACATCGCAGATAGTATTCAGTGGGAGCAGTATGGTGGTCCGACCGGAGGAGAGTTCAAATACTTGCAAAGCGATGACACCGCAGTGATGCCCTTTCCAATAGAAGTACAGAACACTGCACTTTTCCACGGTCCTGAATACACCGATATGGTGAATCAAAGACTATTTGGCTTCCTGGAAGATTGGCGAACAGAGACAAGCTATGTTCAAACTCTGCTGATCGAGCACCTCAAGTATTGGATTGCGGAAACGGACATTGATGGCTTTCGATACGATTCGGCACGTCACGTTGGTCTGGACTTCTGGAAGCCTTGCGTTGAAGAGATATCAAGGTACACTACCTACCTGGGCAAAAAGCAGTTTCTTCAGATAGCCGAACACGCTGGAAGTACTCACAAAGAATTAACAGCATACAATGGTGCGAAATTTTCTAATCTGATAGACTACCCAACGTATTATAACATCAAGCACTCTCTTGGTGATGGAAATTGGTTAGGGGGTCTAGCAGATTATTTTTGTGGTTTTCTTGCTCCATCACAGGCATATTATGCTGGTTGGAAAAACAATATTATGTTCTTAGATAACCAAGACACAACTAGAATATTTCATGAGTTTTCGAGTCGTATAGCACACCAAGATGATGTTCTAGTCCGTCTCCGCTTTGCTCTAGCTTGCTTGATTCTAGGGCCTCAAATACCTTCTATCTATCAAGGAACGGAGCAGGAGTTTTGTGGGGCACTAGGGAAGTATCAACGAGAGGATACAGGAGAGTGGATTGGCCATGATTGCTACGTGCGGGAAGATATGTTTAATAACCCTGCATGTGTTGGGCAGTTTGGTCCGATTAACCGAAAATCTTTGGCTCCCTACAACCAAACCCACCCAACCTTTGTACTGATTCGAGAGTTGGCCGAAATTAGATTTCAAAACAGACTCATTCAGAATGGAGTCCGCACTTTATTATGCTCTAGGAATAACGGTCTTTGGTGTGTACTCATTCACGATCCTGCTTTTGCTCTGCCGCTCTTTGTGGCTATGAACCTAGGAGCCAAACCAGTATTTGAGAAAGCTTTAAAGATCGAGAATTGCTATGGTGAGTTCTGCGGAGTCGATCTGCTGATTGCTACGTCTGGTGGAGAATTTCATGTTGTCGAAGGTGGCATACAAATTCGACTTCCTGCATTCACTTTTGTTTTAGGGCAACTCTGTCGGGATGAAACAGGACTTACGCAAGTACGCATATAGTGCAGAACCCGCAGTTGTTTTGTCATCTTTGTGCGACGAGATCGGGCAAGGTAACGGGAATTAAAGCGGAATAGATGGAATTACATTCGAGGCTTTTATCAACATAAAAATCGTACCAAAACTCTGGAAAGGTGCTTGTGTATCGATCGAAAACTATAGTATTCACAAGGTAAAAGAAATAAAAAAAGCCATTAACAAGGCGGGGGCAAAGTTAATATGTACTGTGCCTGCGTAAGTCCTGTAATATATAAAGAATGGAAACGGGAAGGAAGAGGGAAAAAGGAAGAAGGGCTGGACACGGATTTGGACACGGATATACGCATGAATTTAACTGTTGAATTTAACTGGGTTTCCTTTGGTCTCCCCATCTCCCCCTTTCGTTATCTCCCTCTTTGTCCATCTATTATTCCTCAACTTTTTCAGTATTGCCGCCTTTTACCCAACCTTCGCGGTTGCCATCCTCAATGCGAATTCGCTGCCACTCTTTGTCGGGCGACTCTTCCAAAACTACGACTCTTTCTTTGTAACCAACACCGCCAATGCGGTTCGAGTCTCGGCTACCAGTATCCCGGAGAATTAAGCCGATCGGCTGAGTCACCATCGCGCGGTAAGCTCCCGGTTCCAGCGGTTTGGGAGATGAGGCATCGCTAGATGTAGAAACAGCACTAGCCTGGGCTGTTGACTTCGGCGCAGTGCCTGCAACCTGAGTTGGTGTTTTGTCGTTGGAAAACACGGGTTTTTCAGGCGCAGTAGTTAGCTTAGCGGCAAAGTAAAGTGCAGCGGCCACGCTAGCACCTGCCATCAGGACGATCGCTAGCAGAAAACCCACTAAAAATTTGAAAACGCTATATACACTGTTCATAAAACCGCAAATGAAGGAAGAAGGAAGAAGGAAGAAGGAAGAGGGCAGAAGGCAGAAGGCAGAAGGCAGAGGGCAGAAGGTTGACTGTTGAGTGTTGACTGCTGAATGTTGAGTAAAATCTGATAACTGTCAACTGACAACTGGCTACTAACTTGAATGCTGACTTCAAAAGCTTAACCTTGAATCCGGCGGCTCAAACTGCCGTATCTAGAAGCAAGGCGAGCTTTCCCAGCAGCGGCCCAATCTTGGAGAAACTGAATTTGTTCTTGAGCCGTTCTGGCTAAAGGCACCATCTGACTAGCTGATTCTAAAATATCATCTGTGGTAAAGTCTCGATTTTGGCTAAATCCAATGTGCATGGCTTCAATCAAAGTTTGCTCGATTTCGGCCCCTGAAAAATCGGGAGTTTCGTAAGCTAAGCGTTCTACATCGTAATTTTTGATACTGTGCGATCGCAACCGCAACAAATGTACCTCAAAAATCGCCCGCCGTTCCTCCTGGCTGGGCAAACCGACAAAAAATATTTCGTCAAACCTGCCTTTTCTGAGCATTTCTGGCGGCAAAGACTGGATGTTGTTGGCTGTTGCGACTACAAACACCGGGGAAGTTTTTTCTGCCAACCAAGTAATAAAAGTCCCGAACACCCGGCTGGTTGTTCCGGAATCGCCTTTACCGTCCAATCCCCCAAAAGCTTTGTCAATCTCGTCTATCCACAGCACGCAGGGGGCCAAAGCTTCGGCTAGCTGAATCATTTGCCTGGTGCGGGATTCCGATTCTCCGACTAAGCCGGCAAACAAGCGCCCGACATCCAAACGCAGTAAAGGCAAATGCCAGTGGTGGGCGATCGCCTTTGCTGTTAAGGATTTTCCGGTTCCTTGAATTCCCACTAACAACAAACCTCTGGGATGCGGCAAACCGTATTGGCGGGCTCGTTCGGTAAAAGCACCGCCGCGCCGCAGCAGCCATTCTTTGAGATTGTCCAAACCGCCGATATCGGAGATATTTTCGCGGGCTGGGTAAAAATCCAGAATTTGAGTTTGGCGAATTGTTTGGCGCTTTTCTTCTAAAATCAGTTCCGCGTCGTCGGGATGGAGTTCGCCTCTGGTGGCGATCGCCTTTGCCAAAACTCTGCGGATTCGTTCGATCGACAACCCTTGACACGAGCGCACCATTTCGTCCAGCAAACGCCCTTCTATGGCTTGTCCGGTAGCCCCTAACAGCCTTTCTACCTCAATTTTGATTTCCGCCGCCGCAGGCAGGGGAAACTCCAAAACAGTCATCACTTCGCTGAGGTCTTCCGGGATCGAAATTAGAGGAGATACGATGACAATATTTTTGGGTACAGATTTGAGGAGTCTCGCCAAATTGCGCAGCTTGCGGGAAATCGAGACATCTTCCAAAAACCGCTGAAAGTCGCGCAGAATAAAAATTGCCGGCGCGGTTGCGGGTAATTTTTCGAGAAATTCCAAAGCTTGCAGCGGGTTGCGCTTGCCAAAACCGGCATCGTTGGGATTGCCTTGGTAGCCTTCAACAAAATCCCAGATGTAGACGGCGCGAGAACCCTGTTTTTTCGCGCATTGGGCGATCGCCGCTTCTACGCGCTCTTCCTCCCGTGTGGGAATGTAAATTAGGGGGTAGCGCGATCGCAGCAGCAGTTCAAACTCGTCGCTAAAAATAGTCATTAGTTATTAGTCAACCGACGAAGGCAATTGCCGTTTAAGTGCTGCCAGAGAGGCCCAGCGACTGTCCGATGCAGCTTTTGAGCTTTCTGTCTTTTCTGCATGATTTAAACTTATTCCCGGACATTTAGCATCGCATAGCTGTTTGTGCGGCAGTTCCAAACACATGTGCTCGTACACCCAATCGCCCGGAGAAAAATAGCCGCTTGGGGACAAATTTTCCACCAAATCTTCTAAAGCAACTTCTATTTCTGCTGAACTTGAATCTGTCTGATTTGCTGTTTCTTCTAGCCAGATTAGTTCAGATGAGTTGAGTGCCAAACGGTGATTGTATTGTTTCAAGCATCTGTGGCAGGTGAGAGTAACAATTGTTTCTGCTTTCGCCTTCACTTCAAGATAATTCCCTTGGTGAGTCACTTGCAGTCGCCCGCGCACCGGAGTCAGAGTTTCTAAATCGGGGATAAATTCTTCAAAATCAATGACCTCTTTCCGCTCTGTTTTTGTGAGGAGATGAGGGATATAAATTGTCTCCATAATAATCTCTGGCCGTTTTATTATGTTTGTCTCAACGCACAAGTCAAAAGTCAAAAGGAATAGCTAATCTTTCGCTTTTTCCTTTTTCCTTTTTTCTCTTTTTATTGTCAGCGCAGCCGCACTACCAAACGCCGATCTGGTTCTTGTCCTTGACTGTAAGTTTCTATATCCTCACATTCGCTCAAAAAGCTGTGGACTTGACGGCGTTCTGCCGAAGACAGCGATTTTATTTCTACTTCTACTCCCGTCGATCGCGCTTGATCTGCTGCGTACTCTGCCATAGAGCGCAATTCTTCTTGGCGGCGGATGCGATAGCCATTTAGTTCAACTGTATAAGGAATTGACACCTCTACTTCCTGACCTATATTCTGAACCGTGTTGCAGAGGTACTGAATGGCATCTATTACATTACCGTTTGGCCCGACTAAGATTGCTACTTGTTCTCGAGTCAGATTGCTTTCATCTATTGTCATCCAATAGCAATCTTCTTGTTGTTCGCATACCACTTTTGAAGGAATTGCGGACAGTTTTAGCAATTCTTCTAACCATTGCTGTCCGCGCTGCATTTGAGAATCTTTCATTGTTGTTAAAATCAAGCCTTTTTCTTAGAACGCTTGGGCTCAAAGGGAAGTGCATCTAATCCTTGTTCTTTTTTGGTTTTCGCCTCTGCTTCGTCCACTATTTTTTGGAGGTTTTCGGGCAGCGGTTCTCGCGACAAAATAAACGCCTGAACTGTCTGGAAGATGTTAGCAATCAGCATATACATCAACACGCCGGCGGGCAGGGGGAAGAACAAAAACATCCCTGAAAATATGACTGGCGTCAGTTTGTTGACTGTAGCCTGTTGAGGGTTGTCGTTTGGTCCTTGTGCTTGTCCCGAAAGAGTTTGGTTGATATACAAACTGATGCCGAAGCCCAGGATCATCACCAAAATATCCCAGTGGATTGTACCGTCTGAGTCGATCGCGCCAACGCGGCCTAGAGCTTCAATAAACAGGAATCCTTTGTTACTAGCCAATCCGGGGATTGTGCCTTGAACTGTAGCTTCACCGGGCGCTAATGCCGTGATGTTGCCCTGTTCATCTACCTTGACGATTTCTTCGCCTTTGATGACTTTCCAGCGGGGTTCAAAGTCGATTTCGCTCTTATTTTCTGCCGCTAAGGCTTTGAGAGGTTTGCCCTCTGGGGTTTGAAAATTAATCTTGGTTGTGTCGCCGACTGCGAGTTTGTCGCCGCCTGGAATTACGCCCACAACTGGAGCATGAAAAGTACCTGTGACGTAAATATTTTGTGGCGGTGTAGCAAAAGCTTGCGGTTGAACTGTTTCGATTTGTTCTTTCGGCAAAACTTGAACGTTGACGCTGTAATTTATGTCAGAAAACGGCGAACCCCGGAGCGTTGCAAACAGTGCAAACAGCACTGGCATTTGCAGCAATAACGGGAAGCATCCTGCTAGAGGATTGCCAAATTCTTTGTATACTTTGCTCATTTCCTCCTGCTGTTTGGCAGGGTTGTCTTTATAGAGTTTTTGAATTTGATCTACGCGCTCTTTCATCAACGGCTGCGCTACTTTCATGCGCCGCATATTGCGAAGAGAGCCTGCATTGAGAGGATAAAGAGCAAAGCGAATCACGAGCGTCAGAGCTACGATCGCTAAACCGTAGCTTGGCACGATCCCGTAGAAAAAATCTAGGATCGGGAGCATGAGGTTGTTGGAGAGAAACGAGATACCAAAATCCATTCGCTTGTTCGTTAATTTAGGTGCTCTATGTTTACTGTTGAGAACTATTTTTACCCGCTGAACGCGAGCCGCCTCAAATTTTCGGGTTTTGTCTCTATCTTAGGACATTGCCCGTCGATCGACCGCCCGGTCTGCGGGTTTGTGGTAATTAGCTGGCTAATACTCGCACTGAGTTTACCCTGATTTGAGGGTACAGCCGTTCGGTTATTTAGCTTTGGCAGCGTTTGCTTGTTGAGCTGCTGCCGGCAGTTTTTCGTTAATGTAGTCATACATTGCTCGAAATTTCGGAATAGCTCTGAGTTCCAACCGGCTGCCATTTTTCATGGTGAGCACCATGTCTCCGTAAGTCCCGAAACCGCGAGGTACTGTGACTATTTTGACTATATCTGAGTAGATAACGTCTGTCTGGTCGCCCCCCATCCAACCGCTAGTTACCGACACTCGGCGGCTCGTGATCCGGTAGCGCAGCCACAGAGCCCGGACAATTGCTCCTACTGCGAGGGGGATTCCCACCACAGTCAGCCCCAGGAGTAAGTTGAGGATCAAGTCTCCCAGCGCCGGGCCGCCTTCATAATATACTTCCTCTCGAATTCCCATTTAATACCTCGGCTTCTACCAACAACTGCTCTAATTCTTGCAGAATTTCTGCATAATTGCACTCTTGTGCGATCGGACGCACGACTATTACTAAATCCCACCCGCATTTTAATCGGGGCAATAGCTGGCGCAAAGCTGCCCGAATCTGACGCTTAATCCGGTTGCGGACTACAGCGCGCTTGCTAACCTTCAGGCTGATAGAAATGCCTGTGCGAGTGGGCTGCAAGGATTTCTCGGCTGTCGGTTTGCTTAATTCGACGCTTTTGGGTTTACGCAGAGCTCTTAAGCTGAAATGAGCCGAGTTGCGGCGCATTCCCTTGCGGTAGACGGCGCTGAAGTCTTTTCGGTGCTTGAGTCGGTTTGTCTCGGGCAACATGGCGTAGGGCGATCGTTGAGGTCTCTCAACCTTGATGCAGTGCTAGACTGCGAGGCGGTGGCGACCTTTGCTGCGGCGGGCTTTGATTACCAATCGACCGGTTACGGTACGCATTCTGGCGCGAAAACCGGATGTTCTTTTTCTTTTGCGGCTGGTTCCGTGCAGGGTTTGCTGTGTCATTTTGATTTCTCCGGGTTTGTTACTTTACTTTTGATTAATATTCACAATCTTCTAGTTTACCATAGAGTTGTTTTTTTGGCAATAAAATTTTTCCGATTTGAAATGAGAGTAAGACTGAAGTTGCGATCGCAGCCTTGAATGATTGGTAAAGGCTATAACGCCGACTTCTATTGACAGCATTACGGAAAGAATTCGATATTGGAAAAACAATGTGTTAATAAGAAGCTTTAAAAATTTTGCGCCGATTGTTGATCGAGGGTCTAAAAAGAAATGATTGGGATATACGAGCGAGCATGATGTAGTTGCTGAAAAAAGTTCTATCGCCCTTAACCAAAAACATCAGCTCCTCGCAGCTAAGACACTGTTAACGCAATCGCCGCCACGATCCCAGTATTGTCATGGTAGTATCTAATGAAGTTATACCATAAGAGTCAGCTCCGCTCTTTCTCATCGATCGAGTGGACTTTTCACCCCCACCCACCTCGATTTAATACGTGAGTATAAATCATGGTCATTTGCACATCTTTGTGTCCGAGGAACTCCTGTACAGTACGAATATCGTATCTAATATGTGCGTGGCAAAACTATGACCCAGAGTATATTGTAACCCAGCATCAAAAATGCAGATAGAAATCGAAGACCTTACGAACCCGGACGTGCACGCCCTACTACATGAACACTTGGCGGATATGCGAGAGCACTCGCCCCCAGGGAGCGTTCATGCTCTAGATCTGGACGGACTTAGGGCGAAGTCAGTTACTTTCTGGACTGTTAGAGAGTCTAGCGAATTGATGGGCTGTGGAGCCTTGAAGGAGTTGGATTCGCGATGGGGCGAAATCAAGTCAATGAGAACCTCCAAAGCACACTTGAGGAAGGGTGTCGCCACTAAGTTGCTAGAGCACATCCTTGACGAAGCAAAACGCCGACGGTACGAACGCGTGAACCTAGAAACCGGGTCAACAGATGCGTTTCAACCTGCAAGGTTGCTCTATGAGCGTTTTGGTTTTACTCGATGCCAACCCTTCGCTGACTACGAAGATAACTCTTTCAGTGTATTCATGACTATCGAGTTGTAGGTAGATCAACGTCTAGAACCCCTGCCTTAAGCGGGCTGAATACTCTCATAACTCTCGCTGCTTGCTTGTGTTTTGCCGATGCCGCCTAACAACGCCCCTGCACCTGACCGTACAAGGTTATGTACGAGTGTTCAAAGTTACTAGCGCTAGGTGATGGGCACGGTTATCTCCCTTCGTTTCTGAGTTGGGGCAGTACACAGCTCAGATAGATCGCCACTTATCACAAAGCAACAACCCGTGTTCGAGCTGGTGGACGAGATTTCGGTTTTGTTTTCACTACTATATCCCTAACTTTCTAAGATGATATTGCAAGGGCGCTCGCCCTTAACTGAAAAAAATCAAATCCCAGACTTTTCAAACTTCTCAAACTCCCAGAAGTCTGGGATTTCCTCTTCTATTCACAAAAAATCCAATCCCAGGCTTCTAAATTCCTCCGTCTTCTTCCCTTATTTGAGTTCAACATTTACCGTAGCAGACATCCCCGGTGCAATCCGCGATTCATAGCCTTTAATGCTTTGGGCATCAAACACAACTTTGACAGGAATCCGCTGCACAACTTTGGTGAAATTCCCCGTAGCATTATCGGGAGGCAATAAGGAGAATTGAGCGCCAGAAGCAGGGGAGAAACTATCGAGATGACCCTCAAATTTGCGGCCACCAAAAGCATCTAATTTGATTTCTACTTTTTGACCGGGTTTCATATTTGCCAGTTGCGTTTCTTTGAAGTTAGCAACTACCCGCAAATCGTTACTGACGATCGCCATTAACGGAGTTCCCGGCTGCACCCGCTGCCCGACTTCAACGGATTTGCGGCCGATTTGTCCGGCGGGTGCAGTAATGTTCGTGTAGGAAAGTTGCAGTTGAGCGTCTTTAACCGCATAGGAGCAGGTCAGTTATTTTTTCCGTAAACATATCTATTAGATATCTCCAATAATTTTATTGTGGAACAGGCAGGATGCCTGTTCAAAGCTGGCTTTTCTGGAGATGTCTATTAGACAAAACAGAACAACAGCACGACACGGATAGCACGGAGACACGGATGATATTGCCAGGACGATCGTCATACCCGGTAAAATATCAGCTAAGACTTCCGACCTGGAGTTAATATGGAAATCCGAATTGAACCTTACGACCCTCATCAACTTGATGCAGTCATTCGTCTTTCGCTGCGAGCATGGGCTCCGGTCTTTGATTCGATTGAGAACGTGTTGAACGCTGATGTCTACCGGGCATTCTATCCCGATCATTGGCGCGTGAGCCAACAAAAGGCTGTCGAGGATGTCTGCGCTGCGGAGGACACAAATGTATGGGTTGCGATCGACGCTAGTTCAACCGTGGGCTTTGTAGCCGTAAAACTACACTCGGAGGACATTATGGGTGAAATCTACATGGTTGCTGTCGATCCAGACTTTCAAGGTCAAGGGATTGGCACCGCTCTGATAGAATTTGCTCTCTCTTGGATGAAAGATGCTGGGATGTCTGTGGCTATGGTTGAGACCGGAGGCGATCCCGGTCATGAAAGAGCGCGTCGTACCTATGAAAAGGTGGGCTTCGAGGTGTTACCAGTCGCCAGATACTTCAAGAAGCTTTAGATCCGCAGGGATGGAAGACGAGCAAGAAACTGCGTAATTCCGTGTCAACATCCGGGTTCTTCGCTTATTTGAGTTCAACATTTACCGTAGCAGACATCCCCGGTGCAATCCGCGATTCGTAGCCTTTAATGCTTTCAGGATCGAACACAACTTTGACAGGAATCCGCTGCACTACTTTGGTGAAATTGCCCGTAGCGTTATCGGGAGGCAATAAGGAGAATTGAGCGCCAGAAGCAGGGGAGAAACTATCGAGATGACCCTCAAACTTGCGACCACCAAAAGCATCTAATTTGATTTCTACTTTTTGACCGGGTTTCATGTTTGCCAGTTGCGTTTCTTTGAAGTTAGCAATTACCCACAAATCGTTACTTACTATAGCCATTAACGGAGTTCCCGGCTGCACCCGCTGCCCGACTTCAACGGATTTGCGGCCGATTTGTCCGGCGGCGGGAGCAGTAATGTTCGTGTAGGAAAGTTGCAGTTGAGCGTCTTTAACTGCGGCTTCCGATTGCCCGATCGCAGCTTTAGCAGCATCATACTGCGATCGGCTGACTTTAGTTTGTTCGCCCGTAGCTTGAGCCTGTTGCAATCCGCCCTTTGATGCAGCAAGTTTGGCTTCGGCGGTGCTGATACCTTCTTGCGCTAGGGCGACTTTAGCTCGAGCGCTGGCGACACCGACTTGGGCGCGCGCTACTTGGGATTGAGCTTGTTTTACCCCTTCTCGAGCTTGGGCTACTGCTGCTTGGGCTGCGGTTACGCCTTCCTTGGCTTGGGCTAAGCGCGCTCTGGCTTGGGCAATTCCTTGTTGGGCTGCGGTGGTTTGGCCTTGGGCTACTTCGTAGGCGGCTCTGGCTGCGTCTAGCTGCTGGCGGGCGATCGCACCTTCTGCCTGCAAGCTTTCGTACCGTTTATAATCAGCTTGCGTCTTGACTAGGTTGGCTTGCGCTTGTACTAGCTGAGCTTGCGCTGCGGCAATGCCGGCTTCGGCTTCCGTCACTTTGGCTTGGGCTTGAGGAATGCCGGCTTCGGCTTGGGCGACTTTGGCTTGGGCTGCGGGTACGCCGGCTTCGGCTTCAGCAACGGTGGCTTCTGCTGCGGGTACGCCTTCCTGGGCTTCTCTGAGTGCTGCTTGGGCGGTGGAAATCGCAGCGTTTGCACCGCTGATATCTCCTTGGGCTTGGGCTGTTTTGCCTTGGCTGGTTTGAGAGGCTAGGGAAATATTGGCTTCGGCTGCTTCGGCTTGGCGGCGGGCGTTTTCTAAGGCTGCTTGGGCTTGTTGGACTTTAACTTGGTAGTCGCGGGGGTCGAGTTCGATCAGCAGTTGTCCGGGTTTTACTTGTTGGTTGTCTTCTACCAAGACTTCGCTGACAGTACCGTTGACGCGGCTGCTGATTTGGTGGATGTGTCCGGCTACTGTGGCGTTTTCGGTTTCTTGGTGGATGGAGGCGTATTGCCAGTAGCGGTAGCCGAAGCTGCCTGCAGCGATCGCCCCTAGGCCCAGCGCTGCGAAAATCAGCGGTTTCTTGGACTTTTTCTTGGGTGTTGCAGCCCCCGGTAGGGGTGCTTGCAGTTCTGTTTCTGCGTCTGTTTTGACATCGGCGGGGGTGCTGATTTCTGTTTCTGGGGCGGGGATTACTGGCAGGCTTTTAGCTTGGGTGTCGTCTATCGGCTTTTCTAATACGGCGACTGCTTTGCCGTTAACGTTGCCGTTGAATTCTGCTGGGTTGATTTCGTTTGTGCCTTTCATTGTATTTGACTCCTGATAGTTTAGTAAGATGTCGTTTGTTTAGGGTACGTAGTTTTTATTTAGTAAGACTGCTTGTTTTAAGAATGCGTAGTATTTTGCGATGATTTGTAATGTAGTGGAGGTAGATGCTGCTGCGCTTCACTCAAAAGAGCGATTTGTCGGTTTAGGAGAGATTGACGATCGCCCGATCGATCATTTGGGAAAAGAGTTCTCGATCGGCCTCTGGAATGCCATCGAAAGCTCGATCTCTAATTGCAGCTACCAGCGGGGGCAATACCTCTTGCAGTTCCGTGCCGGAGTCTGTCAGCCAAATGCGCCAAATCCGGCGATCGCGACAATCTCTCTCCCGGCGGACTAGGCCTCTTTCTTCCATGCGATCGAGCACGCCTGTCAGCGTCCCGCCTACCTGTTGCAGTTTGTCGCCAATGCTGGAAGTCGGCAAACCGTCTTCTTGCCACAAGCAACACAGTACCAGCCAGTGAAAAGGCGTCAGCCCAAAGGGTTCGAGTACCTCTTGCAGTCGGCGGCTGCTTAGCTGCCCCAGCAGTTTGATCCGGTAGCCCAGGCTTTGGGGGGCGAGAACTTCGTGCCACTGAGCTAGATTTATACGATCGACAGTGGATGTAATAACCATCTGCTTATTAGTTAGCGTGCGTATTATTAGAGTATGATGTTTTTTGGGATTTTGTCAAGGGGGCGCAAGCAGATTTTTTGAGGCCGACAGCTATGCTAAAACCGGGAATCCCTATGGGACTTAAGTCCCAGGCTAAAAGCTGAAGTAGGTTGAAACTGACATCTTGCAGCAAAATCAATAAGAGGATTTTTAGTCGGGCGGGTTTATAGAAGCTATTTGCAAGCTTTAAGGCTGTTGGCGAACCCGCCCCTACGGCTAATTGAGAATGGTGCAAGATCTCAGTTGAAACCTACTAAAAAATTCAAGCTTAACTGATGGGATGCTCTATCGTTCGATCGAGACTGCCACTGCTTTTTATATCAAGTCCGGTTAATTACTGATCAAACTTATACGGGCATAGGCCTCCGCGGGCATAGGGTATAGAGCATAGTCGAAGAAAAAAAAGGTACGATCGCTATTCAACCGGACATGATATTAGTCCACTTTAAGTGGACTTTAGCTGTAAGCCAGGGACTTAAGTCCCTGGCTGACTCGCGCCTAGACTTGCAGACTGTGGCGCTGCGGAGGATGTGTAGCTTTCGACAGAATTATCGATCGCGCGATCGAACATTACCCTGCAAGCCGGATGTCCGCCCTGCGAGGTGTGTTTACATTTCTTAATTTTTCTTAAACTAGAAAGGGTAAATCTACTTTCCCATCAGAATTTATGTTGCTTCCAGCCGACAAACGCACCAAGTTAGACGATACGGACGACAATTTGTTCTACTCATATCCCCGGTTTGTGACTCACGTAGACGAGGGATTCATTCAGCAACTAACCGATTTGTATCGGGAACGGCTGAAACCGAATACTCGGATTTTTGATATGATGAGCAGTTGGGTTTCTCACTTGCCAGACGAGATGGAATTTGCCCATATTGAAGGGCACGGCATGAATGAAGAAGAGTTGGGAAAAAATCCCAGACTAAATCATTATTTCGTGCAGAATTTGAACGCAAATCCCAAATTGCCTTTGCCGGATGCAGAGTTTGACGCGGTTGTCAACTGCGTTTCGGTACAGTATTTGCAATACCCGGATGCAATTTTTGCGGAGATTCACCGAATTTTGAAGCCAGGTGGCGTAGCAATTGTGAGCTTTTCCAACCGGATGTTTTATCAAAAGGCGATCGCGGCTTGGCGGGAAGGTTCGGAGGGCGATCGGGTAGAATTAGTCAAGGGTTACTTTGATTCTGTCAAAGGAGCGAACATACCAGGATTTAGCAAGCCGGAAGTAATAGTTCGCAAGCCTAACTTGCCGAGTTTTATGCAAATGCTGCGAATAGGAAGCGGCGATCCGTTTTATGCGGTAGTTGCTTACCGCCAAAGTTAGGATTTTTTGGCAGTAAAGACTTTAGGACTTTAGGTGGAGATTGAAAGCACTAAAGTCTTTCCTACAAACCGATCGAAAGCTACGCTCTTTAGGTTAGGATATATTTAATATTTGCTCCTAAAATATGGAAACCCAGCTCTTGCAGCGCCTCACACTCGCTCCAAATATTTGTCACGGAAAACCCTATATTCGCGGTCTCCGATATCCAGTAGAGTTAATTCAAGAATTACTGAGTTCTGGTATGAATGCTAAAGAAATTATAGATGAATCTCAAAATTTATAACATGAGGATATTCTAAATGCTTTGCTATTTGCAGCGCGACGGACTCAAGTGAAAAGCATATACTGAGTATTGTAGTTCATCAGTAATCCTAAAGTAGGGTAAAACCTGGATATGAAACCATACCAGCAAATAGCTATCGACGAATGCGGCGAACCTTTAGTCCCCATTCCAACAGAACATTTTGCCTTTGAAATCCCGCACCCTTATCAAAAGTTGGGCGCACCCTATCACAACAGCAAAGCAGATTCCCCTTACTATTTGCGGCAAGGAGTTGTAGATAGTTTAATCGCCGCTAAAACCCAGCTACAACAAAATCACCCTAATTGGAAAATTCTGATATTTGACGCTTATCGGCCGGTGGAAGTCCAGCAATTTATGGTGGATTATACTTTTAATCAAATTGCCCTAGCTCAAGGCTGCGAATTTCCGGTTTCGGAAGACAAACGCCAAGTGATTATAGAACACGTATATCAATTTTGGGCAGTACCGAGCCTCGATCGCGCGACGCCTCCCCCTCACAGTACAGGTGCAGCTTTAGATGTAACTTTAGTGGATGAAAATAATCGGCTAATTGATATGGGTTCTCCAATTGATGAAATATCAGAATGTTCTTATCCCGATTATTTTGCTAACAGCAATCACCCACAAGAACAGAAATATAACCGTCACAGGCAAACCTTAAAAAATGCGATGATAAATGCGGGTTTTCAGCAACATCCTAACGAATGGTGGCATTTTTGTCTCGGCGATCAGATGTGGGCTTGGTTGACAAATAAAAAAAATAGTGGTAATCAATTGATTGCCCGATACGGCCGCTATTAAAACGGTACGCAATTAAATCTGGACTGGCGCACTCGCAACCTTGAGAAACCAACCAGGTTTATTGACCAAAAACCTGAAATTTTAGGTGTTTTCTCGGGCAATAAACCAGGTTTATGACGCTCTATGCGTCCAGGACTATAAAAGCTCGATCGCCATAAATAATTTGTATCATCAGACACGACAACTATTGCCAGCGGGGTAGGAGTGTTTTAAAATCAACAAGAGCGAACAAGTGCAGGCAAATCAAGCCAGCACCGCAAACCCTAAAGGATAACTTAGAGTTCACCCCATGAAAGCACTCATCCTCTCTGGCGGCAAAGGAACACGCTTGCGTCCCCTCACCTATACGGGTGCTAAGCAATTGGTTCCTGTAGCAAATAAGCCGATACTGTGGTACGGAATTGAAGGAATTGTGGCGGCTGGGATTACGGATATTGGGATTATTATTAGTCCCGAAACCGGGGAAGAGGTGAAGACAAAAACAGGAGATGGATCTCGCTTCGGTGCAAAAATTACTTATATTTTGCAAGCAGAGCCGGCGGGACTCGCTCACGCGGTGAAAGTTGCCAGACCATTTTTGGGCGATTCTCCGTTTATTATGTATTTGGGAGATAACTTAATTCAAAATCAGCTAGATCCGTTTTTACAGATTTTTAACAAGCAAAAACTAGACGCTCTGATTATGCTGCGTCCAGTTCCCAATCCCTCTGCTTTCGGTGTTGCAAAAGTTGATGATACCGGGCGAGTTTTGCAGTTAGTAGAAAAACCAAAAGTTCCGCCGTCAAATTTAGCACTGGTGGGAATTTACTTTTTTTCTCCTACTATCCACGAGGCGATCGATCAAATTCAACCTTCGCCCCGGGGCGAACTCGAAATTACCGATGCCATTCAACAGCTCATCAATCAGGAAAAACACGTAGAAGCCTGCAATTTAGAGGGTTGGTGGCTGGATACGGGGAAAAAAGACGATTTGCTGAGTGCAAACCAAATCATTTTAGATAGCCGTATCGTAGCTTCAACTGAATTAAAAGTAGACGCCAAAAGTCAAATTATCGGGCGAGTCCAAATAGGGGAAGGAACGGAGGTAATTAATTCTACAGTTCGCGGGCCAGTAGTAATTGGGGAAAATTGCCGCATAGAAAATTGCTTTATCGGGCCTTACAGCAGTGTTGCCGATCGCGTGACGATGATTGATGTTGATATCGAACACAGCGTAATATTGCAAGGGGCGAAAATAGTTGCCATTCACCAGCGAATTGTTGACAGCGTGATCGGGCAGCGAGCTCAACTCACCAATGCACCGGCTCGTCCAAAAGCTCTGCGCTTTATGATTGGTGATGACAGTCAAGTTGAGTTAGCTTAAATTGAGATATTGCCAAAATCGGAAGCAATAATCTTGATTTAACAAGAGATAAATTTTCTTGTGGGGAGTAGGGGTTGGGCATCCTGCCCGCCCTCAAACAGCCAAGATGCCTGTTCCATAACACATCATACTAAGTTATCTAAAGGAGAGTAAAGTTTGCAGTACGAAGAAATACCAACTCAACAAATCATAGATAGATTGCGGCAAACTTTGGAGCCGCGAATTGGTATTGCTGAGCCGCCGCTGTCGGGAACAGAAAATAGTGCGATTCCCTACCCTTCGGGAACCCCTGCGGGGAACGGGATAGCTTCGCTTCACGCCCAAAATGAAGATGACGAAGACATCGCCCTGTTAAAGGCGGGTTTTGACATTTATAACATCCCCATTACCTCTTACCAAAGGCGGCTGGGTTCCGCAGTCATCGCCGTTAGAAAAATAGTCCGAAAATTGCTCAGGCCCGTACTCGAACGACAAGTAATTTATAATTTCGCTAATACCCGCGTAGTTCAAACATTGAGCATTCAATTGCAAAAATTGCAAGAAAATCAACAAAGCCTAGAGAAAAAAATTCAAGCGGAATTCAGCAGCGGATCTCCAGAAGTTACAGGACAGCTTGAGACTCAACAAAATGCGATCGCAGCCTTTCAGTCAGAAATAGAGCAAATTAAAGCAGTACAGCAGCAACATACTGCTATTTTAGAGAAGATTACGGCTCAATTGCTCGATCGACAAAAATAAAGCATCCAAGATGACCCAAAATAATTCAGTCACAAGGCCCCAAATTAATTCGCGAGAGCAATGCTTCAATCAAAAATATAAAATTCTTCAATCCCTCAATCTAAAATCCCAAATTCCCAATCGAAAATTTTTCAATTTTTCAATCAAAAATTGAAAATCCTTCAATCCTTCAATCCTTCAATTACTAAATCTAAAATCTAAAATCTAAAATCTAAAATCGAATGATTGTACTGCCAATATGCTCGTTAATTATAGTCAACTATAACGGTTTGCGCCACACGAAAGATTGCTTAAAATCTCTACAAAAACTTGCGTATCCCGAACAGCAGCTAGATTTAATTGTAATTGATAATTGTTCTCAAGACGATTCCGTTAATTCCCTGCGCGAACTATTTCCGAAAGTCCGCATTTTTGTCAATTCGGCAAACAACTTTGCGAAAGCTATCAACCTCGGCATCAGCGAAGCAAAAGGGCAATATATCGGCTTTCTAAATAACGATGCTACCCTTGACAGTCGCTGGTTAGAGATACTTGTCAAACTGCTAGAAACTAATCAGAAAATCGGTGCGACTAGCGGCAAATTGCTGTTTAAAGACGGGCGGATTAACAGCGCAGGTATTCAGCAATTACCTAATTTTTATTGGCAAGATGTCGGCTTTGGCGAGAAAGATGCGGGACAGTACGATACAGAACGGGAAGTCGAAGGGCTTTGTTGGGCGGCGGTGCTTTTCCGCAGAGAATGTCTGGAAGATGTCGGGCCGATAGATGAAGATTTTGTGATGTATTTTGAAGATGTAGAGTTTGCCAAACGCTGCCACAAACGCGGTTGGAAAATGCTTTATACTCCCGCAGCGATCGCCCATCACGAGTATCGGGGTTCGAGTAAAGGCAGCAAACTTACCGAGTATTTCTGCAACCGAAATCGGTTTTTGTATTTGGCGAAACACGAACCTTTGCAATTAGTCAAAGCAATTCACACTTCTGATTTTTTTACTAACAAGCAGTACGATTTGCTGTTCGAGAGTTTATTTGTAGCGATTAAAAAACTTCTAGATTATCAAAAACCGGAAATCATCGAAACTGTAATTCCGCAGTTGTCGGAAAAGTTGGCAGTGATTTACAGTCGGATGAAGGTCGATCGCATTTTATCTCGGTTGCAGGTGGTTCGGGGCGATCGCAAAATGTCGATCGCCATTTACGATCACGGACTGCATTTTATCGGCGGCGGTCAAAAATACGTCGCTACCATCGCCTCGCTGCTGCAAAATAAATTTGACATTACTTTTATTGCCAACAAACCAGTTGCTGTTTCTGACTTAGAATCGTGGTACGGACTCAACCTTTCAGAGTGCAAAATTAAAATTATGCCCTTGGCGTTTTACGAGAAACGCGGAATGCAGTGCATCGATTCCAGCATCATCGTGGAAGATATGGAAAATCCCTTTGATGAAATTGCCAGAGAAAGCAAAAACTACGATATTTTTATCAACGCCAACCAACTGGAAAAAGTTAAACCGCTGTCGCCGATATCACTATTTTTCTGCCACTTTCCCAATACCTTCCGCAACCGTCACTTTGCTGTAGATGATTACACTTTTATTATTGCAAACAGTCAATTTACTGTTAAGTGGTTGGAGAAACGCTGGAACCTACAGCCAACTTTTATGCTTTATCCGCCGATAGAAATGGCAACAGTTAAAGTGCCGAAAGAAAAAATAATTTTGGCTGTGGGACAGTTTGAAGCCGGGGGAACAAAAAAGCAAATTGAACTAATTAAAGCTTTCCGCAGTTTGCTAGCAGATTATCCTGAAGAATTTCAAGAATGGCGGCTAGTTTTAGCCGGAAGCAGCATTCCAAAAAATCCTTATTTAAAGACGGTTCAGAATTTATTGAAGCAAGATTCAAGGGCGATCGAGCTAAAAGTCAATGCTGACTTTGATGAGGTAAAATCGCTTTATGCTACAGCTAGCATATTCTGGCACGCCTGCGGTTTGGGTGAAGTCAATCCTCAAAGATTTGAGCATTTCGGGATGGCGACTGTCGAAGCCATGCAAAATAGTTGTGCTCCTATTGTTTTCAACGGTGGCGGCCAACCCGAAATTGTCGAACACGGGCGATCGGGCTTTTTGTTCAATACCGTTGAGGAACTTTGCCAACATTCACATCAACTAATTGTTAATCCCGATTTGCTAGCAAAACTTCAAGCTGGTGCACAGCAGCGCAGCCAGAACTTTAGACTTGCACGTTTCGACAAAAAAGTCAAGAGTTTTTTTGAGATTATTCACCAAGAATATGCTACAATTCGGCTGCCGAATCCTGCCGATATAGCTCAAATGCTCTAGAGCGATCGCGATCGATAAATTGCGTAGGGGCGGGTTTTACCAACAATATTTAATAATTACAAACAATTTATATAAACCCGCCCTACACCGCCAATAACTTACATGAAATCTGACTTCTGTGCAACCATAAAAATGTACATTTTGATGCTTCGTTGGGTGGGTCGGGTTTAGGAGATTATGGGCTTTAGGCAATTATTATTGGTAAAACCCGCCCCTACAATTGCGAGAACTTCTGTTACATAAAATCATGTCTAATTCACTGTTAATCAATTTGTCCTTTTTAACTCCTGAACCAACGGGAATCGGAACTTATGCAGCTAATCTTTTCCCGCAACTGCAACAGCTAGAACCCACATTACTTGCTTCCCAGCAAATTGACAATTATACTTGCTATCAAATCCCAGAAACTCTGACTCCGGATCGAGGGCCGAAAGGACAAGTTAACAGGCTGCTGTGGACTCAATTCAAATTGCCAAAAATTTATAAAGAATTGCAGTCAAGCCTGATATTTTCCCCAATTCCCGAAGCACCTTTGTATTCTGACTGCCGCTACATCGTCACTGTTCACGATTTAATTCCTTTGCGATTTCCCAAACGCTTGTCTCGTTTAACAGCTTATTTCCGCTACTACATACCGCAGGTTTTGCGGCAAGCAGAACACATTATTTGCGATTCTCAAGCAACGGCGGCAGATGTTGCTAACTTTTTCCAAATTCCGCCTAAAAAGATGACCGCAATTCCCCTAGCTTGCGATAATATTAATTTTAGATATCTCGACTTGCCAACCAAAAATTATTTTCTTTATACCGGCAGACACGATCCTTACAAAAACTTAGAAAGATTAATTGCTGCATTTGCGAGTTTGCCCGATCGCGCAAATTGCGAATTGTGGCTAGCTGGCCCTCCCAATGCCTACACGCCGCAGTTGACAGCACAAGTTGAACAATTAGGTTTACAATCTTTGGTAAAGTTTCTCGGTTACGTTCCCTACGATCGATTGCCCGTACTGATGAATCAGGCGATCGCCCTAGTTTTTCCCACACTCTGGGAAGGATTCGGCTTACCAATTTTAGAAGCAATGGCTTGCGGCACACCCGTCATCACATCCAACCTGTCATCGATGCCAGAAGTAGCCGGAGATGCCGCACTATTAGTCAATCCTTACAGCGTCGGAGAAATAGCCGAAGCCATGCAAACACTAGCTACAGATTCACAAGTGCGATCGAACTTAAAAACAGCTAGTTTAGCGCGATCGGCTCAATTTAGCTGGAACAAAACCGGAACAGCAACCGCCAACATCTTACAGCAATATCTTTAAATCTTCCCTCTCTTCCTTTCTCCTCTCTGCGTCCTCTGCGCCCTCTGCGGTTAAAAAAATTCCCACCCAAAAACCGCAATCTACTATTATCCCATGCCCCATCCCCAATCCAACCTGCTCATCAACCTCTCCTTCCTAATTTCCAAACCAACCGGCTTAGCCATCTACGCCAAAAACCTATTTCCCCACCTAAAATCCCTCAATCCAACATTACTAACAGCAGAAAAATTTCCCAATAACAACTGCTACCAAATCCCCGCAAACCTAACACCAGAACAAGGAACCAAAGGACACGTCAACCGATTGCTGTGGACGCAAACCCAACTCCCCAAAATTTACAAACAGCTAAAATCTAACCTGTTATTTTCCCCAATTCCGGAAGCTCCTCTATTTACAGGTTGCCGCTATATAATTACAGTACATGACTTGATAGCGCTGCGATTTCCCCGCCGCTTCGATCCTCTGACACCTTACCACCGCTATTACATTCCCCAAGCGATCCGGCAGGCTCAACACGTCATCTGCGACTCAGAATCAACTGCCAACGATATCGCTAATTTTTGTAAGATTCCTACTAATTTAATTACGCCAATTTTCCCCGGGTACGATACCAGTTTTTTCCGTTTTCTAGACTTACCAACCAGCAATTATTTTATTTATATAGGCCGCCACAATCCTTATAAAAACTTGCAGCGAGTTGTAGCAGCCTTTGCTGCTTTGGCTGATAATTCCGAGTACGAATTGTGGATAGCAGGTGCGGAAGACAAACGCTATACGCCGCTGCTGAAGGCGCAGGTTCAAGAATTGGGATTGGTCGATCGAGTAAAATTCTTAGACTACATTCCTGCAGCCGACTTGCCCAAAGTCATCAACCAAGCGATCGCCCTGGTTTTCCCCAGTCTTTGGGAAGGATTCGGGCTCCCCGTGCTCGAAGCAATGGCCTGCGGCACTCCTGTAATCACCTCTAACCTGTCTTCAATGCCAGAAGTGGCGGGGGGTGCAGCATTGTTAGTCAACCCCTACAGCGTCGAGGAAATTGCCTCTGCTATGCAAGAGCTTGCAGTGGATGCCAAAGTTCGATCGCACTTGCGGGAGCTCGGTTTAGCCAGAGCAAAACTATTTAGCTGGGAAAAAACAGGCCTGGAAACTGCTGCTATTCTCGATCGATATCTTTAACCAAGGAATAAGGAAGAGGGAAGAGGGAAGAAGAAAGAAGTCAGTAGGTAGATTAATGCCCCATGCCCCATGCCCCATGCCCAATTCCCAATTCCCACTCCTCCTGCCAGCCTAAGTTAGGGACTGTAGCCCCTTTTACTTATTGATACCCAACTGATCGCCACGCTTGTACTGCTGATAAGCAGCAAAAAACAGCCCCGACAGAGTAACAAAGATTAGACCCAGAACAATACCTGAAAGCAGCGGTTCTACCATGAGATCTCCTTAAAGTTAAGATTTAACAACCTATTTTTAATATTACCAGCACTTACACAGATGAATTTTCCCAAAAACGCCATTCCGGGAATATCAGACCTTGCTCTCCCCGCTGCGAACGATTAAGCTATGTTATGAGAAATAAATTTTCTTGTAGATACTATTTTTAATTGAACTCCTTTGAATAACCAATTTGCCAGGAATGAAATTAAAAACCCGATCGAGCGACTTGCCATATTTGCGCTAGTGGTGTTGCTTGCCATCATCTTGGCGGCGATCGCAATTCGTCAGTTTCAAGTCGCCGATCCTTACGTCAAAAGCGTCCTGTCCCTCACGGGCAACCCGTTTCAGGGTTCCGCCATCTTTCAAATGAACTGTGCGGGGTGTCACATATCCGTTTCAGACAGTCAAGTCGGGCCCAACTTGCACGGAGTGTCCGAGCGAAAATCCGAATTCGATCTGATCCGCCAAGTTACCAGCGGGCAAACCCCACCAATGCCCCAGTTTCAGCCGAGTCCGCAAGAAATGGCAGACTTGCTGAAGTATCTAGAACAACTTTGACCAAAGAAGGGGAACGGAATTCGTTCCCCTTCTTTGGCTGAGCCTCGAAGCATGAGTTTCGAGGCTCAGCTTTCGGTTAGTCCTTCTCTGTTGGGACCAGAGGCAAGTTTAGGATCGGTTTCAACTGCCGAGTTTGATCTGCCGACTAAACCAGCAAGCTAAAACTTTGAGCGGATAACTGGCTCGGCAGCACGCCCGTCACTAGAGCCAAAATCTGGTTGCTGCCCGCGATTCCGATCGCCGTGGAGCCACTAATTTCGGTAAATGACAGTTGATTGAAGTCCAAGCCTCCCACCAAGACGAACTCATCAACACCTCCCGTGAAGTTGATAATAGTGTCAGTTTCCCCGCCGGCTGCCAAGATAAAGCCATTGCTGCTGCCGCCGACGAGAGTATCGCTGCCAGGGCCGCCAAAGAGCAAGTCATCGCCGCTGCCGCCAAAGAGCACATCATCGCCGCTGCCGCCGATTAAGGTATTGTTACCGTCGTTGCCGCAAAGAGTGTCATTGCCTCGATCGCCAATTAGCACGTCCTCGCCAGCGCCTCCCAAAATTACGTCATCGGCTTTGCCCCCGTACAGCAGGTCATTGCCTTGGTCGCCAGAGAGCGAGTCGTTGCCAAGATTGCCATAAATGGTATCGTTAGCGCGATCGCCAAAAATCAAGTCAAAGCCTTTGCCGCCGAAGAGAGTATCGTTATCGATGCCTCCGTAGATAGTATCGTTGGCCGTATTGCCATTGATATAGTCGCCACCCTGTAAGCCAAAGATCAAATCGTTGCCGCCCAATCCGAAGATAGAGTCAGTGCCGGCAGTACCCACGATCGTATCGTCGCCGTTAGGGCCGTTTATCACATTACCCCCGGTCGGACTGGGGGGCAAATTGGGAGCGACAATCCTGGGGAAGTCCTGAGGGCAAACCAAATCTGTCGGTACAGGTGCAGGTGTCGGCGTCGGTACAGGTGCAGGCGTCGGCGTCGGTGCAGGCGTCGGTGCAGGCGTCGGTACAGGTGCAGGTGCAGGCGTCGGTGCAGGCGTCGGTGCAGGCGTCGGTGTCGGTTCAGGGGTCGGTGTCGGTGTCGGTACAGGTGCGGGCGTCGGTGTCGTTCCAGGCGGTGTCGGCGTCGGCGTCGGTGTCGGCGTCGGCGTCGGCGTCGGGAAGTTCCCGAAGTTGATGCCGCTGACAATAGCACCCGAAGTTAGGGTGATGTCGTCCGGTTGGGTTGTGCTTTGGGTGAACCCAGTTTGGTTGACTTCTCTGACGCGGTAGGTTCCCGGCGCTAGGTTCGCGAACAGGTAGTTGCCGCTGTTGTCTGTGGTAGTAGTAACAGGAGCAGGAGCAGTTCCAGCTACAACATTGGTTAACTGAATTTGGAAATTGGGCAAACCCGGTTCTCCAGCATCCTGAGTGCCGTTGTTGTTGCTGTCTTGGAACTTCAGACCTCGGATCGCCCCCGGTTGGGGCAGGAAGTTGCCGAAGTCAATGCCCGTGATGTTATCTCCACCTTTTACCGTAACGGGGGCGGGGTTGGGGGTCGTCTGCGTCCAGCCGTTTTGCTGAACTTCCCTTACCTGGAAAGTACCTGCGGGTATGTCCTTAAGAGTGTAGTTGCCCGCGGCATCGGTGATGGTAGTGGGTTCGCCCTGCTGAAACAATCCATCCGGAGTGATACTGTCGAGGAATATTTGCCAGTTAGCTAGCCCCAATTCTCCGGCATCCTTAACGCCGTTGTTGTTGAGGTCATTAAATTTTTGACCGCTGATGGTGCTCGACTGGAAGTTGCCGAAGTTGATGTTAACGATGTCTTGGCCGCTGGTGACAGTGATGTCGGCGGGGTTGGCGGTAGTTTGCGTCCAAGTAGGCTGCAAGACTTCCCGCACCTTATAGGTTCCGGCTGACAAATCGATGAATTTGTAGTTGCCCGCGACATCGGTGAGGGTGTTCGGTTCCCCGGTGTCGAGAGTACCGTTGTTGTTGGTATCGAGGAAGAATTGCCAGTTGGCAAGCCCTAGTTCCCCGGTATCTTGTACCCGGTTGTTGTTGATGTCATTGAACTTCAGACCACTAATCGAGTTGGGCTTGAAGTTGCCGAAATTGTTGTTTTGGGAGTCTGTGCCGCTGGTGACGGCGATCGTAAACGCGCCTGAAAGAGTAGGCGTCGCTGGGTTGACTGGAGGCGCAGTTTGCGTCCAGCCAGTTTGTGGCACTTCCCGCACTGTATAAGTGCCGGCTTTAAGGTCGTCGATCTCATACTGACCCGTAGCATCGGTGATTTCGCTTTCTTCATCAGGATCGAAGGTGCCGTTATTGTTGGCATCCACGTAGATTGTCCAGCCTCCTAGCGGTTGTTCTGCTGGCGCATCTTGGATGCCATTTTTGTTGAGGTCATTAAATTTGATCCCCCTGATTTTGCCTAGCTGGAAGTTGCCGAAGTTTTGAGCTGTAATATTTGTGCCGCTGACCGGGTTAATTGTATAAAAAGCCGGACCGGCGGTTTGTGAGGAATTAGTCGGTACGTCTTCTCTCACAAAGTAACGACCGCTGCCGACGTTGGTAAAGCTATAAGTACCTGGAGCCGCAGGCGCTGTTCCGGTAACTTGACTGGCGACTTCGGCGTCGCCGGTATCTAAAGTGCTGTTATTGTTAGTATCCTTCAACAAGCGAACGGTAGTACCGTTGAGGGGCGTGTCGTCAGCAGTGAAGCCGTTGCCTGTGAGGTCGGTGAATTTGGTGCCGCTGACAGTGATGTTTTGGAAAACGCCGAAGTTTTGAGCGGTGACAGCAGTACCGCTTTGGGCGCTAACGAGAATTACGCCAGCGGGGAAAGAGATGCTGGAGTTGGCTGGAGGAGTGGCTTGTATCAGGTAATTGCCCGGGCCGATATCGGAGAATGTGTAATCTCCGGCTCCGGCAGTTGTTTGGGCAGTCCCGACAACAGTATCTGTGCCGACTTCTAGCGTGCCATTGCCGTTGGTGTCTTTGTATAAGTTGACGGTGACGCCGTTTAGTGTAGTGTCGTCGGGAGTAAAGCCGTTCCCCGCAAGATCGGTGTAGGTTTTGCCTGCGATCGATGTTTTCTGGAAATTACCGAAGTTGGCACCTGTGACATTAACAATACCCGTATTTGCCGGAGTCGGGCCGACAGTCTGCACCCAAGCAGTCGCAGGGGTTCCAGCGGGCGGCGCTTCTGTAATCGGAGTAGCTGTTTTTACGTCGCGCAGGGTATAAGTGCCGTCGGCTGCGGTGGTAGCGCTCTTGGTGCCTATAGAAATCACCCAGCCCGGGAGGCCCGGTTCAGTTGCCACCTGCCGAACGCCGTCACCGTTAACATCGTTATATTTAAGGCCAGTGACGATCGGGCCGTACTCGTAAGCCCCGATATCAACAGCAGTGCCGATCGTCCGGGGAAAGCCCGTACTCCGTTGGTCAGTCGCGCCGGCGGCAGCCGCAGCCGCGGCATCCCCGCCGTCGATCGCGGGATTAAGTGTCGCAGTGCTGTCAACCAAAGCATAAGTCACGGGAACGCCTGTAGCTTGGTTCAATCCTGCTGCAGGTGCGATGACATTTCCTATAGGAACCGTCAGTTGCTGGGCGACAGGTAAATTGCTGCCAGTAACGTTCCCGATCAAATTGCGGATACTGGTGGCAGCGAAAGATGTTCCGAACACGTCAGGATTCGCGCCGCCCAAATTCCCCGCGACGATCGAATTTCTGACATTCACAGTACCGCCATTAGTAGCAATGCCCCCGCCGACAGCAACAGCAGGAGCAGTAGCAGTAGCAGTGTTAGCAGTGATGGTGTTGTTAGTCAGAGTTGCAGTAGCGCCGCTGTTGACAAAAATCGCGGCCCCCGCGCCCTGGCCAGGTGCAGCCCCCGCACCACCAGCAGCACCTCCCGTTGCTGTGTTGCTGAACAAAGTGCTGTTGTTCAGGGTCAAACTGCCACTATTAACAAAAATTGCGCCTCCCAAACCAGCACCGCCGCCGCCACCGGCTGGGCTGCCTGCTCCGCCCGGGGT
The DNA here is from genome assembly GCF_036704885.1 of Microcoleus sp. F4-D5. NCBI lineage: Bacteria > Bacillati > Cyanobacteriota > Cyanophyceae > Oscillatoriales > Microcoleaceae > Microcoleus > Microcoleus sp. F4-D5. The sequence continues at coordinate 44,462 of NZ_JAUBSX010000026.1, forward strand.
GAAAGCTCCCACTGTCGTGCTGGCTCCGCCTGCGGTACCGAAGCCGCCGCCGCCTCCGAAGCCCCCGACACCGCCGTTGCCGCCAACACCGCCACCGCCGCCGCCTCCTCCTCCTCCGAAACCGGCAGCGCCGCCAATGCCCCCAGGGCCGGCTGCACCTGCTGTGCCACTGCCGGCGACGCCACCAGCGCCGCCAGCGCCGCCGCCGCCTCCTCCTCCTCCGAATCCGCCCGTACCGCCAGCGCCGCCAGCACCGCCCGTACCGCCGTTAGTTCCCCCGGTACCAGCACCGCCCGTACCGCCGGGGCCTCCGGGGCCGCCGTTAAGACCCGTACCGGGCAATCCGCCACTGCCCGCGCCGCCATCACCCCCCGTACCGCCGGGGCCGCCATCACCGCCGATGCTTTGCAAGCCGGTGAGTCCAGTTTGACCGGGGCCGCCTGCGGACACGAAGGGAAAGAGATCGGCAAAATCGGTGTTGCCGCCAGGCCCTGCGGTGGCGGGAGCGACGGGGGCAGCGCCGCCCGCGCCGCCCGTAGCGCTGTTGCCAGTAAAGGTCACGCTGTTAACTGTGACAGTGCCGCTATTGATAAATAGTGCGCCGCCCATGCCGGCAGCACCCCCACCGCCGCCTGTGCCGGCAGCGCCTGTCGATCGGCCCCCGGTAATTGTGAGGTTGGAAAATGTGACTGCGCTGCCGGCGCTGTCGATGAAGAAGCCCCGGTTATTGCCGAGATTTAGGGTGAAACCTCCACCAGTAAAAGTGATGGGGGTGGAAATCCTGGGCAGAACCTGTCCGGGCCCGAAGGTGATGTTGCCGGTGATGGGAATCGTGTCTGCATTGGGCAAAGCGTTAGCCAGAGTTATGGCATCTTGCAGTTCGCCAAATGTGGCGACTAAAACTGCGCTGTAGGCTTCCCTCGCCTCAGCAGAAAATGCTAAAGGTGTTTCTATGTTGCCGGTAGTTACTTCGAGTTCCCAGTCTCCACCCAAGGCGGCACTCCCGGTCAAGTTGTCTGAAGCGGCAATATTTGCCCCCGTTAGCTGGCTCAGCCTTTGGATGAAGGCGACACCGACTTCTCCGGCGGCGACGTTGCAACCGTAAAGCAGAATTTCGGGTTTAGCTGTAATTGGAGAGTTCGAGTTTGCTTCGGCTGCTGGCAAAGCAAACCATGTTTCTAAATAATTGCGGTAGCTTTCAATGTTGCTGAGATTGAGTTCTGTTCCCCCCAGTTGCAAGCTGGCTGCTGCGCCGTGAGATAAAATGTGGACGGCTGCAATGTTTTGTCGCTGTTTAAGTGTTTCGGCGATTTGCTCGATGCCGTCGCGATCGGCTTTCAGAATAACAATTTCTGTATTGGGATTGGCCGTTTCTGTTAAACTTTCGCAATCTGTAACTTTTGAATCTGCAAAAACTATCTGGTGTTTCGGTTCTTTATAAAGTTCCACGATCGAATTCTCCTAGTACACACACATCAAATTCATAGCACAAACCAACCGCAGCAGCGAGCGATCTTTTTCCGGTGCGGAGGAGAGTCGATCGCCCCTAACTTTCACCTCAATTAAATCTTGACAAAAATCTTTTTTTATGCTCCCTTCCCCTAACTGAGTTAGTTTGATTGTTGAGAAGTTTTAAAGGGAGATATTGTTCCGGCTGTTACAAATAAAGTTGGAGAAGACTGGCGCTCTGTTTTTTGATATACCAGAGATGGAAAGAATATCAGATATTATAAAAATTGTCAATCAAATAAACGGATGGCGATCGATCTTTGTTAGTCAGGACTGACGCGCAGAATCTACCTGTAGGTGCGTACTGCGCGCCTTATCACTACAGATAGTGTAAAAAATGATTCCTTGCGTAAGTCGTATTACTCAGTAGTCCTCAGTCACCGTTATTAGCTGAGTCTTGAACGCACGCTTCCTTAAAAAACCCCGTTTCTCCTTGTCGCGTTTGAGGGTATATGACCAAATTAGGTGAAGAAACCGAGTTTTTGCATCCCTGACTGTAGCTGTAAGCTGATATTATTTGGTAGCGGTTAGCTGCTGAATGGTATGTATGTGCGATCGAACAACCGCAATCACAGTGATTTGTAGTAAGAAATGCAAGTCCTCATCAAACTCACAGGACTTGCATTCCTTACTACAAACGTGATAACGGTTATTTTAAAGGAATAGATATGACAGAGGAATACTGACTCATGAGCAACATTCATTCCAGGAGACTATTAGACTCAATAAACCGGGAATAGGAAAGAAAATTCTGGAAAACGCAGAATTTTCTTTCCTATTCCCGGTTTCTGCCTCCTAGAGTGACTAATTACCAAGTTTCTTCATCGGGATTATTGGAATTGCTCCAGATTTCCACATCTAAATCATTGAGATACATCAGAGCGGTTTCAATCTGTTTACTTGTACCGTTAAGTTCCAAATCAAACCAACCGTCATCTAAAGTTTTGACACCCAAAAACGCAGCATTAAAATTAACAGTCAAACCGTATTCAGAAATCAGGTGAGAAATGACTGGTTCCTGATGGTATTCTTTAGGAATCCGAATCCGAATTCGGGTTTGAGTTTGTCTGTTGTCGCCATTCTCAGATTTGGGAAGGTCTGATTCTTGGGTTTTGTGAAAATCGCCTATACCCTCAAATTTAGATTCGCTACTGTTGTGATCTAACATTTGGGCCTCCTAATATTGACTGGTTTCAGGGATGAGGTGTACGCTGCATACCTACAGACTTAATGACACATGACAAACGACTGTTATTCAACTTCTTTAATGCTAGTTTTTCGTTCTAAAATCTCCTTAAGCACAAGGGTAATAACTCCTAAAAAACCTAGAATTACCGCCGCTGAAAATGCGGCTTGTGTCGCATACTGCTTGTAAGCATCCTCTACAAACAAAGGCAAAGTTTGCGTTTTTTTAGCAATATTTCCGGATACCACAGAGACGGCTCCAAATTCTCCCATTGCTCTAGCATTGGTCAAAATTACTCCGTAAAGCAATCCCCAGCGAATACTGGGAAGGGTGACATTCCAGAAAATTTGCCAGTCATTTGCTCCCAAAGTTTTCGCCGCTTCTTCTTGATCTGTTCCCACTTCTTCCAAAACAGGAATCACTTCGCGGGCCACAAAAGGCAAGGTAACAAAAGCAGTAGCCAGTACCATTCCAGGGAATGCAAAAATAACCTTGATATTGGCTGCCTCCAGCCAAGAGCCGAACCATCCCAGCCGACCGTAAAGCAGTACAATCATTAAACCTGCAACTACGGGAGATATGGCAAAAGGCACGTCTAAAATGCTGATTAATAGCGTGCGGCCCCGAAATTTGTTGCGACCGATTACCCAGGCTGCACACAAACCGAAGATTGTATTTACAGGCACAACTATCAGAGAAATCACCAAGGTAAGCTGCGCTGCGTGCAGAAAATCGGGCGAGGTTAAGTTAGACAAAAATGGCTCAAATCCTTTTCTGAACGCTTGGTAAAAAACGTTGAGCATGGGGATAAATAAGACCAGAGCAAGATAGCCGCTCGCAATTCCGATTAAAGTTGGTTTTACCCAGACTTTCTCGTGACTCGGACTAGAACCCGCAGGTGGAAATTTGTAATCAGCGGGTGAATTGATATTAGCCGTCATAGCGTCTTCTCCATGCTTGTAATAGATTAATTGCGAACAGCATTGCCAGGGAAATAGCTAACAGAATAGTGCCGATAACTGTTGCTCCTGCATAGTCGTACTGTTCCAATCTTTGAAAAATTAATACTGGCGCGATTAAATCTTTGAAGGGTATGTTAGAAGCTACAATTACAGTAGAGCCATACTCGCCAACCGCTCGCGAAAATCCGAGGGCAATGCCGGTTAAAATAGACGGAAATAGCGGTGGTAAAACTACTCGCCAGAAGGTTTGAAATTGAGAAGCACCCAAGCACCAAGCTGCTTCTTCGATGTCTTTTTCCATTTCGTTTAAAACTGGCTGTACAGTCCGCACGATAAAGGGCAAGGAAATAAATATCATGGCTATTCCTACGCCCAAGCGAGTAAATGAGATCTTGATTCCCAAGGGTGCAAACAGCCCGCCGATCCAGCCGTTATCGCTGTAAACTGTGGCGAGGGTTAAACCGGCGACGGAGGTGGGCAGTGCAAAAGGTAAATCGACTGCTGCATCGACAACCCGTTTTAAGGGAAAGTCGTAGCGGACTAATACCCAGGCAATTAATGTGCCGAATACTCCGTTAATTAATGCCGCCATTAATGCGGTAAAGAAGGTAACATCGTAGGCGGAAATGGCGATCGGACTGGTGGCAATTGCCCAAAATTCGGCGGGGTTTGCTGTGCTGGCTTTCAGCAGCATTGCTGCAACTGGGAGCAATAGCATTAAGCTGAGGTAGCCCAGGGTGATTCCCCAAGGTAATGTGATTTTGCCGATCGCCCTTTTGATATTTTCGATGGGAGATTGAAGGTTGCTGGTTGGAGATGATACAGCCATAAGTGAATAGTTTTGAGTTGTCAAGAAGAGTGAATCTTTTAGAGCCCCGACAACTTCGGGGAAGTCGGGGCTCTGGGCAGTCTGTTTTTTTACTGTTTAATAGAACCTTGAATTTTGTCAAAAACAGCTCCGCTTGCGAAGAATTGCTTCTCTATTTCTCCCCAACCTCCTAAGTCTTGAGCTGTAAATAGGGTTTTGATGGGGGCATATTTTTGGACAAATTCTGGTTCCGCCGCTACTGTCGCATCTACTGGGCGGAAGCCTGCTTTGGCAAATTCTCGCTGAGCTTCTGGGGTGTACAGAAATTTGACAAATGCTTCGGCGACTTCGCGAGTGCCGTGTTTATCAACGTTTTTATCGACGATGGCAATCGGATTGTCGATCGAAACATTGACTTCGGGAATACTATAAGTCGGTTTTTCGCCTTTCTGACCAGCTAGAAGAATCTCGTTTTCGTAGTTAATTAAGGCGTCGCCTTGCCCTTGTTTGAAAAATACGTCGGTGGCTTCGCGGGCGTCTTTAGTCAGGATGGGGACATTTTTGTAGACTTTGGTGGTAAAATCTAATGCTTTGGTTTCGTCTCCTCCGGTTTTAACAACCGAGCCCCAAAGTGCGAGGAAATTCCAGCGTGCAACGCCTGATGTTTTAGGATCGGCAGTAATCACTTTTACTCCGTCTTTGCTTAAATCTTCCCAGGTTTTGATGCCTTTGGGATTGCCTTCGCGGGTGACTATTGCTGCTACGGATTTGCTGACTGTGCCTTCGTTGGGGACTTCTTTTTCCCACCCGGGCTCAATGAGTCCGGCTTTTTCGATTTTTTCGGTGTCGAGGGCGAGGGCTAGGTGTACGATGTCTGCTTCTAAACCGTCAATTACTGCCCGAGTTTGGGAACCGGAACCGCCGTAGCTTTGGTTGAAGGTGACGGTTTGGCCTTTTTCTTTTTGCCACTGTTCTACAAATTTGGGAATTATCGCTTCGTGGGCGGCTTTGGTGACTGCGAAGGAAACGAGGGTTAATTCTACGTTACCTTTGTTGGCTGCTGGGCTAGAACCTGCGCCGGGAGTGGGTGCGGGGTTGTTGCTGGTTCCCTGACCGCAGGATGCAACGGCCAGACTTAAACTTATTCCCACTAAAAATAGCGACACAAATCTTTTGAGCGCAGTAAATGATTGATTTGTGCTGGCTGGTGGCTGTTGCGGCCGGTGAAGGTGTTGAGTTAGGCGTTGCCACGGACTCATTATATCTATTCCTCTAGTAAAAGTACGGTTATTAGGTCGGAATACCGTAATTATGGTTGTGAAGTATGATTATAGACAAGAGCGAGTCAAATGGCAACAAAAAAAACAAATTGGGGGAACTCAGGGTCGATCGAATATCCTGAAGTCTTTTCCGTCGGTGCTTTCGAGCCAGCTTCGGGGGAAAATGTAAAGTGCATAAATAAATATTATTATTGAGTTAAGGTGCTAAGCTGGCGCGGCTGCACGATACGCCTTACGGATACGCTGACCGATCGCCCCAATGTAAGATCCCAGCCCCAGGGGGGTACGCCTGACTCGCGATCGCCCTTAAGTAAGAAAAAGTTTTAACTGGTATGTCCTTACCCCGCCCCGTCTCAGACACCCTAATTGAACTGTTGAAGCCTGTAGCCTCTGAATTAGGAGAAAGATTGGGCGCAAGCGCTGTCAACGAACGGTTTGCAGAAATTGAGCCGTCTGGTTCTTCAGTTTTGAAGCAGCAAATCAAAAAAGACCCGCGCTGGATTAAAGCCCAAGTGCGATATTTGCAGCGGCAGCAGGCCAGAGAACAAGAATTAATCGCGATCGCGGGTGCAGAAGAAGAATGGGTAAAGCAAGAACGCGCTAATCGAATTAAAGCAGAAGAAGTGAGAGATCAGCGGGCAATTAGCAGGCTTTGCCGCGATTTAATGCGGGAGTTTCAATCAGAAGCAATTCGAGTTAAGCTGAGCGAAATTCAAATTATTTGGGACAGAGACAACTGGTTTTCTAATTTGAGCAGGCAGGAAACTGAACAGATTTTGCAGCAGCAGCAGCACCGATTGCTGCTGTTAGTCGCTCCCGCAAAAATTAGCCAAGATTGCCCTGATTCGTTTCGCCACAATCTGAATATCGAGCTGCCGGCTAAGTTGAGAGCTTTTTTAAACCAGCACTACCCCCAGTACGGAGATTTGTCTCCGGTTCAGTTTTACGGGGACTATTTCAAAAAGGCAATTTCTGATATTGATGTGGAGCGGTTGCAGACTGTTTTGTCTCCCGTACCCACAGCTATACTTTACAGCGATATCAGCGATTATGAAGTTAATTTTCATCTCGGTTTTTGGGGAATCATAAATCAGAGCGTTTCTCTAATAGCGATGCAGCCTTGGAATTGGGAAGAGGTTTACCACCAGTTGGAGGCAGAGGGTAAAGATGAAAAGCTGAGCCTGCGGATTATTCGGCAAATCATTGTGACTATTCACAAGTTATTGGCTGCTTTTTTAGCTGATTTGTATTATTTAAATATCGATTTTACTCACGAACCTCAGCTATTGAAATTAGAGGCGGAATTTGCTCAAGAATGGTTTTCTAAAGATTGGGCCCTACCCTATATTGAAACTCTTAAAGAAATTCAGGATCAGCAGCGAATAGTATATAAGGGAGAGATGCGGCGACTGGCGCTTCGAGAGGCGAAAGCTAGGGCGGAACGCAAGCGTTTGGAAGAGGCTGAACTCAAACGCAGAGAGGCAGTTGAGGAGGCATCTAAGCGGGCGAAGGAATTAGCTCATAAATTAACAAATCTAAAATGGCGGTGTGTATACACGCTGCCGGGACATTCATCGTTTGTGAATTCTCTGGCGATTAGTCCTGACGGCAAAATTTTGGCTAGCGGCAGTTGGGATAAAACTATTAAGATTTGGAATTTAGAAACAGCCGAAATAATTGGCACTCTGACGGGACATACCGATCGCGTAAATTCGGTTGCTATTAGCTATGACGGAAAAATGTTAGTCAGCGGCAGTTCGGACGAAACAATTAAGTTTTGGAATTTGCAAAGCGGTGATTTGCTGTGTACTTTTCCGGGACATTCTATGGAGGTGAATTCGGTGGCGATTAACCCGAAGCGCCTGGTAATTGCTAGCTGCGGCGGGGCTGATAATACGATTAAGTTATGGAATTTGCGGAGTGGTGAGTTGCTGCGGACTTTGAAGGGTCATTCTGACAATGTGAATTCGGTGGTTTTTAGCCCGGACGGTAAAATATTGGCGAGTGGCAGTTCGGATGCGACGAGCAAGGTTTGGGATGTGGAAAGCGGTAAGTTGCTGCGGACTCTTTCGGGGTTGAATGTTGGGGTGAATTCTGTGGCGATCGCGCCGGACGGTCAGATTCTTGCTAGCGTCAGCAATGATTATACGATTAAGCTGCGGAATTTGCACACGGGCAGTTTGTTGCGGATTTTAAATACTAATTATGCGAGGGGAAAGGGTGTAGCAAATTTAGGAATGAATGAGGCGCTGCATATTTTGCAGAATTATGTGAGTCGGGGCGATTCGGTTGCTATCAGTGGGGACGGTTTGACTTTGGCTAGCGGGTGCGATGATAATACGATTAATATTTGGAATTTGCAGACCGGGGAGTTGTTGAGCAGTCTTAAGGGACATTCGGGTACGGTGTACTCGGTGGCGATCGCACCTTCGGGCAATTTGCTCGCCAGCGGCAGTGCCGATCAGACGATTAAGATTTGGCGCTGCGATTAGTTAATTGGCAGTGGGCTGTGGGCAGACAATTCCGGTTTTGCCCTTACGGGGAGGGGTTTTGAGCGAATTTGAAAAAAAAATTGGCTGGGGGGGTTGCGCCGATCGCTATAAGTTTGCTATATTAATCTTCACTGCTGGTGTAACTCAGTTGGTAGAGTAGCTGATTTGTAATCAGCCTGTCGCAAGTTCGAGTCTTGTCACCAGCTTTATAGCAGTTTTCAATCGGATTAAATATCGGATTAAATACATTAGGGACACGGCAGTGCTGTGTCCCTATCTGATATTTGCTATTTTTTACACTTGGGGCGGACTCGCGTACCCACCCCACAAGAGTGTTAATAAAAATAGGTGCACAAGTTAAATGTGCGACCAATTACAAGGCTTTACCTAACGCAGCGCAGGCTTTTTTCAACCATTCAATTGTTGCTGCATCAAGTACGGGTTCCAGTTTCTCGACTACCGAAGCGTGATAGTTGTTCAACCATGCTAGTTGAGTCTTTGACAGTCGATCGACATTTATTAATTTGCGCTCAAACGGAATATACGTCAGCGGTTCAAATCCGTACCAAACCAAACCGTTTTTTGATGGCATTTCCCTGACAACATAGAGATTTTCGATGCGAATTCCGCCCCATCCCGGTTCGTAATATCCCGGTTCGATGCTAGTTACCATTCCGGCTTCTAGGGGATACTGCACAGATTTGCTGATGCCGTTTGGCCCTTCGTGACCGGCTAAAAATGCGCCGACTCCGTGCCCTGTACCGTGTCCGTAGTCTAGCTGTTCTTGCCATAATACCGCACGGGCGATCGCATCTAATTGCGATCCCGTTGTTCCTTTGGGGAATTGCTGCATTGCACAGTTGATGTGCGCGATTAACACTGTTGTGTAGTGTTCTATTTGTAGCGCCGTCGGTTCTCCAATACTTACTGTTCTCGTATCGTCGGTTGTACCTGCTAAATATTGCGCGCCTGAGTCCAATAACAGCAATTCCCCCGGTTTTAAGGTTATTTCTGGGCTGGGGGTTCCGTAATGTACGATCGAGCTATTGGCTCCCGCACCGGCGATCGTTCTAAAAGTTAAAGTCTGAAAATCTGTTTCTTGCTGGTAAAAATTTTCGATGTTTTCTTTGACATCAAACTCGGTCAATACCTTACCATTTTCTAGCTGTTCTGTCAACCACTTTAAAGTCAAAGTTTTCGCTCGACTTGCTTTAAAATTGGCTGATTTCATCTGCTCGATTTCTACGGGATTTTTGCGAGCTTTCATCCCTTCTACCGGATGAGTATCAAAAATTATTTCGATGTTGTAAAACTGCGCTTCTTGCTGGTTTAACAGTAACTGGTACGTGCCTGCTGTGCTGTGTTTCGGGTCTAAAAGTACCCGAACTTTCTTTGGCAAATTTACGCAAGTTTCTAATGTATGCGGATAGTCTGCGTAGGGAAGCAAAGTTACATCTGCCCGCAATTGTTGCTTAATTTCTGGTGAAATTCGTTCGGGATTTGTCAACAAAAACGCTGAATCTTTGGTGACAATGGCATAAGATATGAAAATAGGAATGTGGGGAATATCCGAGCCTCGGAGATTGAACAGCCACGCTATTTGATTGAGGTTGGTAATCGGAAGCACATCGATGTTGGCTTGTTGCATGGCTTCCCTGACTCTGGCTAATTTTTCGGCGGCGGTTTCTCCTGTCAGCGATACAGGTAAGCTAAATATGGGTTCTGCATCAATCGCGGGTAAAGTCTCTGCTGTTTTCCAAGGATTTTGCGATCGCACTTTGTCTGTCAAATTCTCCCGGATTGGTACGAGCTCAATCTCGGCAGTTGCAAATTGTTTCACCCAATTTTGATATTGCTCTGTTGCTACGGTAAACGGGTCAAAACCTAGGCGAATCTTCCTTGATTTTTGTGCCGATTCAACAGCCAGTTTTTCCAAAGTTTCAATATAGGTTAAATTTCCTTCTAAGCCGAGTTTCGATATGTGAATAATTCCCGTATCGACTTGCAATTCTGCTTGTTCGTAATAGCGGGAATCCACAAACAACCAAGCGGCATCTTTGCCAACCAACAAATCGCCGGCGGAACCCGCAAAACCGCACATCCAAGCTCGCCTCTGCTTGGCGGCTGGAACTGATAAATTTAAGTGTTCGTCAACCGCAGGGATGAAATAGCAATCTAAGTCATAATCTGCCATCAAATCCCGCAAGTCTGCTAGTTTTGCAGCGGAGGCATCTTGAATATTTGTATTTGATTTCAAGTTAGTTGCAACCATTTTTAATTTTCCTATTTTACTTGTTTAAAATTGTCTTCAAACCTTTAACTAATCTCCTAATACCTGCGGTGGCGGTTGCTTTCTCCAAAGCACCGTAAGCAACGCGCAAATAGCAGCCGCTATCCATGCCGAAGGTTGTACCGGGAAGCACTGCTACGTGATATTCGCGAATTAATTGTTCTACTAATTCCATGGTATCGAGTTCAGTATCAACTTTCAAGAAAAAGTAAAAAGCTCCAGCGGCTGGGGAAATTGTACACAAGTTTTGGATGGTATTGAGTTCGTCTAATACGAGTTGGCGCACGGATGCGATCGCCCTTACATAATTATCGCAGTAACCTCTACCAACTTGCAAGGCTCCCAGGGCTGCATACTGAGAAATTACCGGCGGACAAATTAAGATTGTATCTTGAATCTTTCTCACTGAAACGAGCAAGTGTTCTGGTATTACCATATACCCGATCCGCCAACTCGCAAAACCGTAGGCTTTGGAGAGGCTAAACAGAGAAATTGTATGTTCGCTGCTGTTGGGAAAAGCGGCGGGCGAACAGTGTTTGACGCCGTTATAAGTAAAATATTCGTAAGCTTCATCGCTGATATGATAGATGTTGTGCTGGCGACAAATTTCGTTAACTTCTCGGAGTGCTTCGGCTGAATAAACAACACCAGTGGGATTATTTGGTGAAATGGTAACTATGGCTCTGGTTTTGTCAGTAATTGCTTTTTTTATAGCAGCGATATTAAGTTGATAGTTGGCGTCAGTTTCTACTATTATCGGTCGGCAATTTGCCATAATTACCGCCATTTCGTGGTTGAAGTAATAAGGTGATTGGATAATAACTTCGTCTCCCGCCGAGGTAATAGCGAGAATGGCGTTGGTAAATCCCATGTTGCTACCTGCGGTAACACAAATGTAGTTTTTGCTGTTAATGTCTATGTTATTATCTGTTTTGAGTTTGGCTGCGATTGCATCCTGTAATTGTGGAATTCCTTCCACGGCTTTGTATTTGTGATTGTCGGGATTTGCGAAGAATTCGGGTATTTTTTCAAATGATTCTTGTGGCGGATTGTAGTAAACTACGCCTTGTCCTAATGATATTGTTCCCGGATTTTTGCGAATCAGTTCGCCAACTACTGGAATTATAGGCGACTGTACCGATTGCATTCGAGTCGGGTGATTTTTCATAATATATTATAAGGAATTGTAGGGGCAAGTTTAGTTATAATCTACGTCCTTAAGCAAGTTTACTCTTTCAGGCACGCGCCTCTCCTATTCAGGAGCTATGTAATTCTATTTTAGAACCTTGCGGCGACTTAAACACTTTAACTTGTGCGGGCAATCTTTCGCCCAATTCTCGAACGTGGGTAATCACTCCAATCAGCCTGTCTCGCTGCCGCAAAGATTCTAAAATTTGAGTAACGCTTTCGAGAGTTTCGGTATCTAAAGTACCAAATCCTTCATCGAGAAATAAGCTGCCCAAGTGAGATCCTTGAGACAGTTTTTCTGACAAAGCTAAAGCCATTGATAAGGAAGTGGCAAAGGTTTCGCCGCCGGAAAGGGTTCGCACTCGTCTAGCTTCCCCGCCGTTCCAATTATCTGCTACCCAGTATTCGCCGTCTTGGTTTCTTAATTTGTAGCGATTTTCGGTTAATTCTTGCAAAATTAATGTGGCGCTGCCGACTAATTCTGCTTCTAAATGTTCTAGAATGTAAGATTGAAATTCGTTGGATTTGAGATTCTGCGCTAAGGTGTGATAAGTTTGCTCTTGTTCTGTGAAATTTGTGATTTGCTGTGACAGTCTTTCTGCTTGTTCGAGATTTTGGACTGCTACTTGAATCCAAGCTAAAAGTTCGGCGCGGTTGTTGTTGGCTTGTTTGAGGTTTTCTTGGGCGGTATGTTTTGCCGATCGCACTTGTGCTAAAGTATTTTCATCGGTAGTTCTGCCTGCGATCGCCTCGCTCAAATCTTTTGCCCGCGTCTCTAACTGAATTTTTGATTCGCGGTGAGAACGAATAGCATTTTCCCAGTCTGATTGTTCCTTAACTGTTGCAACCGCTGCTAAAAAAGTCTCTTCTGTGAAATCAGCCGCTGTTAATTTTGCTGACCAATCCTGGTTTAGCTGCTGTTTATGGGCCTGGGCTTTTCCAAAAACTTCTCCAGCTTGTTGCTCTCTCTCTGCTGCTTGAATAACCGTATTTTGAGCATTTTGATAAGATTTTTCGGCAACTTTCAGCAGATTTGCCAAGTCTTGCTTGTCTTCTTCTAAGGCTTTTGCTAAATTAGGATAAGGTTGATATTCGGTAATTTGATAAAGCGCATTAACACAAATTTGCAACTGCTGCTGCCGACGGTCGGATTCGGCGATCGCATCTTGATATTCTTGCTGTTTAGCTGATTGAGTCGCCGCTGCAAAATTAAATCTTTGTTGAAAATTCTCATATTCCAATGATGCGAGTTGGAACTGCTGCTCGGTTTCGCGATATTGCCGGTCGCTCTCTTTAAGTATTGCCAACTCCTGCTGCAACCGCAACACTTCCCACTGAGGATTTTCGATAACTCGAGTGATTTGCTGCTGCAATTCGGCAACTCTATTCGCGGTTAATTCCAACATTTGAGTAATTTCAGACTCTTTTTGCAGGCAAGCTGAAACTGCACTTTTTCCCTCAGCCACCAACCTTTGAGCCTCTTGAAAAACCTGATTTGCCGCCGCCAATTTCCGCTGCAAACCAGCGACATCGACAATATTAGAATTTGGCAAAGGAGGGAGCAGCTCACTGTCAGGATGCACCCCCCCGCACACCGGGCAAGTATCGCCAGAATTTAAGGACATTCTGACAACAGCAACACTCTCTAAACGGGCAGCTTCCGCATTAGCAGTTTCCGCCTCTTCTAACTCGCTACCGCACTCTTTGAGCCTGATTTCGGCTGCTTTTAAATTAGCGGCAAACTTCGCATAATTCTGTTGAGCGCTTTCCCTATCTGCAATAGATTTATCCAACTGTTGCTGCTGAGTTTTCTCCTGCTTGGCAATTAGCTGAACTTCCATCAATAAGGGTGCAATTTGCTGCAATTGCTCTAAACGCTTGCCTCCCGGCGCATACTGTTCGAGTTTTGCCGCTGCTTGAGTAACTCGAAAACCCGCACCTTGAATTTTAGTATTAGCAGCTTGCAGTTCTTTATCTGCTGCCATAAAAAAGCGGAGTTTTTCCTGTTGAATTTTTTGGGCTAGCGCAACTTCTTTTTCTAATTGAGTGCGCTGTTCTTCATATACTTTCGCAGCAGCTAGAGCATCTTCGCGCGCCTTAATTTGTGGTGACAATGCCTTTTCTTTGGCTTTTGCCTCGTCAAATTTCTGCTGCTCTACTGCTAGCTCTGAACGAGCTTTAATTAACAGCTTTCGCGCTGCCATCGAGGCACGTTCCGCAGTTTCATGCTGACTGCGAGCCGATCGCACTAAAGCCCAATCTCCCTGTAAATGATTGGCAGCCTGCGCTCTTTCTAAACGCTGTGCTAAAATTTTGACCTCAGCAGAATTAGCATTTAATTTAACCAGTTCTTGTTCCAGCTCTTGCCAGCGAGCGATTTGCGAAAATAGCTGTTCCTCTTCATCTAGATCCTTCTGAGCTTTCATCACAGCGCGATCGAACTCAGGCAACTGCTGCTCTAAAATCAAAAGTTGCGATCGTCTCCCGGCCACCTCATCCGCCGTCGGTGCACTTAAATCCGCTAGCTGCCTTTCTACCATTTCCCGTTCTTGTTTCAGCAACTTTGCGAGCTCATTTGTTTCCTTCCGCATCTGCTCAAAAATCTCAAATCCCGCTAGCTGCCGCAAAATTTCCCGGCGTTTAGAAGCATCCCCTTTAATAAACTCATCAAACTTACCTTGAGGCAGAACAATTGCTCGCGTAAAAGTATCAAAATCCATTCCTAAAATCTGTTCAATGGTATTTTGAACAGCAACGATACTCGTACCCAAAGTTTCCCATTGGCCATTTTGCCAGTTGTCCAAAATCACCTTATTTTCAGGAGATTTCGGACGGAAACGCCACCTTCGCGTCACCCTATACTGTGCCGAACCCACCGCAAAACGCAACTGCACTTTTAAATTTTCGCTGCCTTGACTTGCCAAATCACTGACTTGTTTCCCGCTGCGAGTTGTCGTGCCAAAAAGAGCGTAAGTCATGGCATCTAGCAGTGAAGATTTTCCCGCACCTGTAGCACCAGTAATTGCAAACAAATCGAGTTGAGAAAAATCTAAACGCTGTTCGCGGTGGAAGCTGGTAAATCCTTCGAGAATAAGTTCTAGTGGACGCATACTGATTTTAGTTTTAGGATTTGGGGTTTTAGATTAAATTACTCTTTACCAGGCGGAGCCTGGTAACGCATATCCGGAGGCTCTGCCTCCAATTTTCCTATTTAAGCGCGAGGCAGAGCCTCTGGATATTGGTTCCCAGGCTCTGTCTGGGAACCAGTTAATTTGAGATTTTTGATTTGGGATTGTATCTTTTTACCCATTTAATTGTTAACTGTTTCCTTAAGCTTCTTGTACAAATTTTTAAATTCCTCTAATACGGCAGGTTTCGGTGTCGTTCCCAATCGGTTTTGATAATAGTTGCAAAACTCTGCTGCCGGATCGAAATTATTGGGATCGATATTAGTTATTTCTGTTGCTTCTAGGGCTGGATCTGGATAGCGCGGTTCAATTAACAGCGCTTGAGAACAGATTTGACGCACTCGATCGGCAAGTCCGATTTGCGGACTGTCAAGTTCGACAATTACTTTCAAGAAACCAGGATGATACTGATGAGCTTCTAAAGTTTCATCAAGATTGTCGTTCTGACATTTAAGCACTTTTAACGGCTTGTGGCAAGCCACAGGCTTAAATTCCACCTTTGCCTGACTTCCCGGCTCAACTTCTATCAAGCAAAATCCTTTTTCCTGTTCCGCTTCTCCAAAATCTAATTGAATCAAGGAACCGGAATAATAAGCGGGAGAAGTCTCAGAAATCCGCTGGTGAATGTGGATGTGTCCGAGGGCAACATACTGAGCTTCTGGGGGCAGAGTTTGCGATGACAGGAGGTATTTTTCTCGCGTGTAATAAGCGACTTCCGATTTTGCCAATCGAGCGCCGTCAATGCTCATGTGTCCCATGAGAAAATTGACAGTATTGTCTCTAAAATCCCTGCTTAAATCTTCCAGTAAATATGCTACGATTTCGCGGTAATCTTTGCGGCGATCGGCATCGCCAGACTGCCAGAGAGAATTAGCATCTAACAGTCTTTGTTCGGAAGCAAAAGGCATCGCTCCCACACAAAGTTTACCGCTTTTTGTATTGAGAGTAATTGTGCCTCCGTCTGCAGAACGCCTGGGTTTGCCTAAAGCGCGAACACCGGCGAGAGAAAGCAATTGTGCGATGCTGTCGATGCGGGATGCCGAATCGTGATTACCGGCGATCGCAATTGCGGGAATTCCTGCAGCTTGGAGTTCGCAGAAAAAGTTATAAGCAATGCGTTCGGCGTAAGCGGGAGGGTTTGGCACGTCGAAAATGTCGCCGGCGACGAGCACAGCATCGACTTCCAAGGCTTTTGCTTGCTTCAAAATCTGTTCGAGGGCGATCGCAATTTCGGAAGTGCGATCGATGCCTCGAAAACGCCGCCCTAAATGCCAGTCAGCAGTATGAATTATTCGCATAGTACGAGGAGTATTTTGTTTATGTTAACTGAGATGTTGTACCATTTTCAAGAACGGGCTCTTCGGCCCGTTCCACAAAGAATAAATTTCTTGTGGAACGGGCCGAAGAGCCCGTTCATAAAAGCCTGATTTAAAATGGTAAAATATCTCAGTTTTAATGCTTTGTGCGATCGTGGTATAAATATCTGCCACTGTTTATGCCTCTTCCTGTTCTCGAATTGCTCTTTCAATCTCATCAGGATATGCCTCAGCATAACTAAAAGCATTCACCAAATCTGTGGCACTCAGATCGGGATGACCTTCTAAAATATGAGCATCGCTGGCACTTTGACGGCGATAACTTACCAACAGCCAAACAGGAATCCGAGTTTTTCGGATACAGGCTTCTGTGCCCATGACACCGGGAGTCTTTTGAATCCCCGGCCAAAAGTTGCTTAAAGTTTGGGCTAGGAATTGTATAGCTTGAGCCTTTTCTTCGGGAGTTAAAGCCAAGAGTTGCGGTTGCAATTCTTTGAGTGTCATCTTCGTCGTAACTGAAGTCATAAATATCAAATTTTGTCGTTCTAGAGGTATTCTAGCACTATTAGACTCACAACTTCTCTTCAACAGGCTTCACATCGTGAAACCGAGTATAATCAACCACCCGCCTTCCCGTCGCCGATTTCAAAAGAATATCTACAAACCGCATATTCCACATAATTTCAGACGCCACAAAAGAATGTCTGGCATGAATAGTTTGCGAAACAGTTTCGTCAATTCCTGTTAACGTAATTACAATTTCTGCTTGCTGTTCCATCAAGTCTTTGGCAGTAAGTTGGTACAAAGGACTGGTCTCGTCAATTGCGTGCATAACTGTCCAAGTTAATGCAAAAATCGGAGAGTGACTCCGCACCAATTGCAAGTCGTAAAAACGCCGCATAAATTCTCCTTCCGGCGTTACCTCATCGCGGATCAAAGTAGCTCGCTGCTGCGCTTCTAAAATCTGGTTAAAACGCTGATTTGCCGTGCGGTACATCAGAGTCGGAACGCCGTTGAAAGGAGCGATTACAGCTACGCGGCTGAAGATAACTCTGGCTGTTGGTCGAGAAAATCTCGAAAAAGCCAGTCCCGTCACCATTGCCACTCCCCACAAAGCAAAAAGCGCTTGGATCGCGACTATAGTATTAGCGTAATCCGTGCGCGGATACATAGAGCCGTAGCCGATCGTCGCCATTGTTTGGACGCTGAAAAAAAAGGCATCTGGGAAAGAACCCGGCCGCGCGTTAGCAATGCAATCTCCTCCCGCCAAGTAAGCTAAAGCAAATAAAGAATTTGTGACTGTATAGGAGAGACAAATCAGGATGAAAAATCGCGGCCAAGAAAGAGTCAACAGCCTGTGGTACAGGTCGGCAAAATGCAGGCGAGGTACTCCCAACTTGACAATATTTAAGGGGAATTGTCCTTGGCGGCTGACTAAACGAGCCTGTGGCTGGTGGTTGCGGTTGATTTTCATTGCGATTTGTAACTGCGGCTGTTTCAATTTGTAACTATTGCTGTGACCGGGAAAACTTATCCTTTAGACTGATGTCTGATTCCAAAAATTAGGATAAAAGCGGAGTTTAGAAATGGTTGAGCTTAACTGGCATGACTATCTCGTTATGGTTTCTTTTGTGGCATCTATTGCGGGTCTAGTCCTGCTGGGCGATGATCGCAACTCGCAACCAACGGACGAGCGCACTTTGAGCGAAGAAATCCTAATCAAGATGAGCTTTACTTACTGGATAGTGTACTGCATCTCTTTTTTCGGGCTGAAACTTCACCTACCAGAGGATAGCTGGTTATTGCTCAGTTTGAAGCTGACTACGGTTCTTTCTTACTTGTTGACTGCTTCTAGCATACTCAGCCTGCCGCTGCAACGCATGGCTGTCCGACAAGTTGAAGATTAAAAAAAGTGTTTGTAGTGAGGACTTCAGTTTGTTCGATCGCGGTGAAGAAGCACTAAAGTCCTGCGTGCAAAGCTATTTAGGTGATTTCTAAGAAAAAATTTACCGATTAGGAGGACCAACAGCAGTTCTCCCCTAGGATGAAATGATGTTGTGCGGTAATTTTTATTCTGGAAATCACCTTAGTAACTTGTTCTTGTCCAATACTTATAAATTTGGCTCTCTTGGATTTGTGGTGGGAAGTGTATCGAAAATTACAAAAATTTAGTGATGAAATCGCTGAAATCCTTACCCTAAGACACATAAGCTATATCAATCACCGGATAGCCAGGAGAGCCATAAATTTTCCCGCCCACTTAACTTATTTCTCAAAAAAACTACGCAGTTAAAGACCCATGTTATCAAGCCGATGGACCCGCAATACCCTAGACTCGTATCGTGAAATCGGCGATCCGCAAGCCGATTCCGTCATTGAGAAAATCTTTGGGCTCAATGAAGTGGACGCTGTAAATAAACTCCTAAAAGACATTCAAAACAACGATGATCTGGTGGCAGTCGAAATGCCTGACGAACTCGAAGATTTCCTCAATACCACAGATGACTGGCCTTCATGGGCGGATCGGGAGCAGATCCGGCTCGGCCAGCAACTGTTCTCGCGTTATGGTATGCAAATGACGATGGCGTTGTTTTGCTGGTCGTTGCCTTCATGCTACTCCTGTGCCAAGGGAGCGCAGGTACTGAGTTTGACGCACCGGATCACCAAAAGGGTACATCAACGCCTCGTCGAAACCGCGCAGTTTGTCCTCGATGTTATGGCAGAGGGTGGGTTGGAGCCAAATGGTCGTGGGGTACGCACGGCTCAAAAGATCCGTCTGCTGCACACCACAATTCGCTATCACATGAGGCAATATCCCCGCTGGCTTGCTGAGTACGGCGTTCCTATCAACCAGGAAGACTTGGTTGGTACGATGCTATCCTTTGCACTGTTGCCCCAGGTCTTGACTAAGCTAGGATTGGACTTTACTGCGGAGGAAGAAGCCGCGTTCTTTCACTGTTGGCGTGTCATTGGCAGCATCATGGGAATTCAGGAGGACATGCTACCCCGCGATGTCGAAGATGGCAAAGCGTTGTGGGATGCGATCCAGACACATCATGCGGCTCCGTCAGATGCCGGGCGAGAACTGACTGCTGCGCTGGTTGATTATATGAAGGAACGCGTTCCCGGCAAGATGTTCGATGGTATCGTTCCCACGCTCATCCGCGAACTCTGCGACGAACGGGTGGTTGAAGCGGTTGGTATCGAACGCGCCAATTGGACTCGGCACTTTTTACGTCCACTGCGCTGGATTTTTGGAGTCACCGACGAGATGCAGGATCGCTCGAAGCTGGCGGCGCGGCTCAGCGGCGCATTCTCACGCAGGCTGATTGAGGGACTGCATTACCTCGAGCGGGAAGGACAAAAGACGGAATTCACGATTCCCAAGAGTTTGCAAGATAACTGGGGGCTGACCCTCCGTGAGAGATAGGTGATTTCCAGAATAAAAATTACCGCACACCATCATTCCATCCTAGGGAAGAACTGCTGTTCGTCCTCCTAATCGGTAAATTCTTTCTTAGAAATCACCTTAAGTTATATTACCGGGCAATAAGCTCACAGCTAGCTGCGAGCTTGTTTAATTGTTTATGATGTGACAGATGCAGGCTAACGCGCCCAAAATGGCTAGGGTCGATCGCACTTGTACTTGAAATTGCCACTCTGTTTCTGCTGTCCCTGGGCTGCGGCCATCTCATCGAGTATCCCTTGGCGAAGCCGGCGCGTTAGCGCATAGCAGTATGCCAGGAACTTAGCTGATTAGGATTTAAAGCCTTTAGAGCTTTTCTTTTTCTCCTGCGGTTTGGACTTTGATTTGTGAACTTCGCCTAAAGCTTCCTGAAATAAGTTGTGCAGGTGCAAGGGAACGCTGGCAATTTCCGGGAGTTCGGGTTCTAAGGGTTTTTTAAACTCTTGCAGCAGGGCATCTAAATCGCGATCGATCTGAAAATTCGTCCGCTGCAATACAGTTTGCAAAATTTGTGATAATTTCGCTGGGTTAACTTTAGCTAACCGGTGCCAAATCCAGGTATTAATTCCAGGATCTTCTAGATAGTTACGCACCAGCTTCTCGTAACCGGGAACGGTTAAAAAGTCTTCGGCTGCTAGCATTGCAGTAAATTGAGCGTAAGTAGACAAAAAGGTTTGCCCCCAGCGGGGATGAGAAAGCGCTGTCACCTGTTCGGCTTTCTTGAAGCGATCGGGCAATTCAACTTTCGGCATTACCATTTTTGAGTGAGGATCGCTATCGATCCCTATCTCAACTGAAGAAGGATCTGCACCGGCCGCTGCTATAGCTGCTGCTTTAATTTCTTCTGCATCGACTCCGGCATCTTCAACGATATCCGCGAGAGATTTAGTTTCATGAATTCCGATATCAGCGAGGTGTTTTTTAGTGATGAATTCCTGAAATTCAGCCAACTGTTTATTCAGGTGATATCCCGATAGCGTCACTTCATCGCTGCCAAAAAATTCGGTAAAATCTTCGTGGTACTGTTCTACCGAATGCCAAGCTTGCTCTAACAATTCAGGCGCATCGCTGTACAAATTCTGTTTGTGATTTTGCTTGAAATTGCCGATCGCCACCGCCAACTTCGGCTTGCCCAATTTCCCCATCGCTATCGGAGGGCCCGAGAGTATCCACCAGTCATCGGTGAGAGGAGCAATCCGAGCCCGCAAGATTTCTCCTAACTTAAAGCGAGACATTTCTTGCAGGAAATTAGGGCTGTTGGGCTTGACAACATAGTGCTTCGCCGTCAGCCAGTTCATCAGCTCAAACCTGTCGGGGAAAAGTTTAGTGATTTCAAATAAGCCCGTGAAGCTTCTGTGCCGCCAACTTTCTAGCAAACTGCGATCGCCCTGGGTTAAATCCGGTTGACTTTCGACAAATAAGTCGATCGGCGTTTTCTCTCCGACTTTGCCTTCAACTGTAAAACTGTCAATCACTTGATTTTGCTGAGCAATGTCGTAGCGCTCCCCAGTCGATCGAGCTGCTGCATAAGCTTCCAAAGCTACCGCCAACTCTCCCTCAGCATCCAGCACAAAGTCAATTAAATTTTGCTTGAGTGTCCAAGCTCTTTCCAGCATTTCATCCACAATTTATACCGATTTTGAATGAGAGGATTTAGATTTTTAACAACTATCGGATTTGAGGCCGCGAACGCTTTCACGCTCCGGCTGCGATTGCTCGTGTGCATGGCGAACAAGGACAGAAATATGCGATCGATGCCTCAGTCCTGAATTAGTTTAATTTTAAGGCTAACAGTAAAAAAAAAATGTTAATCTCAAACGGAAGCATCCCGATTTTGCAAAAAGCGTTTTTTAGGAGTGCGATCGTCCCCCACAGCAAAGCCTCTACATCTCGCTTCTTGCTCTGCGGCTCGTACTCCTGTGAAATAAAAATCGTGCTGAAAACAGCGATTTCCACAGAGCATAAAAATACCCTCTCCGATGTAGAGAGGGGCTGAAAATCCCCAAAAACTTAGCTAAACTCGCGTTAAAAATAGTCCCAGGTATCAAAATCCCAGGTATCAACAACAGTCCAAGACGCAGCAACCGGGTTTTTTTATCAAAACACTTCGCTGCATTCCCCACCAGGGGTAAAAAACCGGAACGCTGGAGTTTGTGTGTGCCCCAGACTGAGAAATACTTGCCGTCAGCCCTTAGCGGCCGTCTTTGTCAATGTCGCCAGGAACAGCGCGTTCCACCCGATCCCAAGCGTCGCGCGTGGCGTGCTTCGCTTTTTCCCAAGTCATATTGGACTTACCGCGATTTGTTTCGTAGTCGCGTTGCAAATCGTTTTCGATCTCGTTGAAGCTCTTACCAGTACCGCCATAGCGGCTGTATCCCTCATAACCGGTGCGGTATGCAGGCTGATAGTCGTCGTAAGTCGCGCTGGTGTCCGCGTAAGGACGAGAACTGTAGTTGCTTCGCCAGTAAGCGTCTTCTACCGTGGGGTCGATCGCCTCGCCCACACCTTTGCCCGCCAAACCGCCGCCAAAGGCACCCACAACAGCGCCCACAACTGCTCCTACAGGCCCCCCGATCGCACCGCCGATCGCAGCACCCGCTGCACCGGCACTCGCCGCACCGATACCCGTTGCCACTGGATGAGCCCCCGTTTCTCCCGAAAGCGGGTCGAGGTTAGCATCAGGTTCCTTTACCGTTTTTTTGTCATCGCTCATGATATTTTTTTCCTTTTATTTAACTGTAACTATTACTCAATTTACATTTTTAATTTCTCTGTATTCATCTGCCTTCAGGATGAATCTGCCTGCTTAAAAATAAGGGGAAGCAGCCAATCTTTTTCGACGCAAAAAGTGGTTTTATACTCTATTATAACGCGATAAGGTGCGCACTGCGCACCCTACATAATTAGGTTAAACTAAGTCCAGAGCTACGATCGATTGTGTACTTGGCGAAGCTCTGTATTTACACCAGCAACTTGATTTAGATAACAATCTGTTGATTTATTCGTTACCAGTTACCTTTTCCATCAAATCTTCAGCTTTTTGAACTAAGCTTTCTTGCGGGTGTTCTTCCTTGTACTCTTTTAAGCTTTCGTCGTAAACTTTCTCTACCTTTGCAGGATTTTGAGCAGTTTTGACTATTGATTCGTAAGCTGCTTGGGGATTCAGATCCTCGAAACTTTCTGCGGGGTCAGTAATTTTAGCTTCCGGCTGCGCCTGAGTGCTGTATTGACCCGCAGCGTGAGCAGCCTGACTCGGTGCTAAGGCTAGACCTGCCAAACTAATGAAAGCCAGCGTACAGACCAGCAAAATGCTTTGAATCAATGTTTGTCCGAGAGCTTTTAAAACCCGCTTCATGTCAACTTCTCCTGGTATTTTTTCGCAAAAATTATGGTGTTTGTCGCCCCTTCACTGCGATCGCACATTTACAACCTTGGTTCCAGCGCAGTCTTTGTCGCAGCTACCGCATCTAGAGCGAGCCAAAAGGGATGTTTCCCGCGATGTCCAATATCTTAAGCGCCTGCTTGTTGCTATTACTTCTACCAAAAGACAGATTAGTTAGACAAGCGCAACTCATCTCCTATGAACCTCGACGCGATCGCAATTCCTGCGATGAACCCTATCTAGGGGTTCTCCCGTCAATTGCGAACCCTGACTCTTCTCCTTTCTTCCTTCGCGTCTTCGCGGTTCATCAAAAAAAGCCCGTTCACCACACATCTAAAATTGCTACAAACAACCTAGAAAACTACAAAAAAACCTGCTCTATATTGAGGTTGCGGTTCTGCATAGCTCGTTCAAATAGCTCAGTAGAAAGAGCTTGTTCGACCGACCAAACGCCCGGTTTTTTTAGTTCTCCTTCTAACATTAATTGAGCTATGCTGCCAGTACCGATGCCAGTAGCGGCTGCTGCATTGGGGTGTACCGCTGTCGAGCAAACTTTAGCGGGTTGACCGTTTTTGAGACCGGTCACTTGCGATCGCACTGCCACGCCAACCCCGCTAAAACTATTAGTAACACTGGTCATCCCGTAACTGACATAGGAGAGAAATTCAATCACGGAGTTATTTTTGAGCCAGCTAGCGGGCCAATACTTGGCAACAAACCAGGTAAGGTGATTGTAAAGGTCGGGAGATGTACCGAATTTAGTCACAACTGATTTGACCGGGAAAGCTTCGGGCAAAGTGATTGCTTCCGGCATATCGAACCAGTAAACCCCTGTGTTTCCGTAGGGTGCGGGAAATTCAATTGTTTCGCGATCGCTGTAGGGTTTTACTTGCTGCCACTTGCGATCGGCCCAAACCTCAAAAGGAGTTTGCAAGCCTAAAAAAGTGGTTCTCATGACGGTAACGCCAGCGCCGCCAGAACCTCCGACAACATAACTCAAATGGATGTGTTCTGCTTCATCTAATTGTTCCGCATCTCGGCGCACCATGCTGTTAGAAACACCTGGAAAAATCCCCGTATTAATAATAGCCGTAATTCCAGCATTCTTAGCAGTTTCGCGCAATTCTAAAGCTCTGCGAGTAAAACTCCGGCTGTCGCTGACATCAGTATAATTCACACCTGCTTCTATGCAAGTTTTCAATACACTAGCGTCTCGGTAGTGAAAAGGCCCGGCACAGTGAACGACGAGGTTAGAGGATGAAACCGCTTGGTGCAAGGCTGCACTGTCTGTTAAATCTAAAGTTTGGTAATGCACTCTATCCGGTGGCAATCCCGACCCAATAGAGGCTTCAGAGTTGCGTCCGGTAATAGTAATTTCCGCGTCGGTATGGGTAACAAGGTCTTGGGCAACGCTGCTGCCAATTCGTCCTCGCCCCCCGACAATCAAAACTCGGTTTGCCATCGCTCAAAAAAGGGTAACGCTAATCTGAGTTTCTATATTTTCGCGTATAACTTGCATCTGCACAAAGGATGAATTTGTGATAACTCATATTTTGCACCAATGTCCATAACCCCATAGGGGCGGGGAAAACCAATAAATCCAACTAATTGCAGACAAGTTCAATAAAGCCCCACCCAAGTTTAAAATCCTTTATTGACAAGGTTTCGATGTCTGAGTTAGACTCTAAGAATATGAACAGTCCGTAATATTTTTAATACTCCCTTATAATAAACCAAAAATTAAACACTATGACCGCAGAAGGTAATGTAGCTGATACGGGTATTGTAGAAGAAGTTAACCAACTAATCGCAGAAAAAAAAGCATCAGATAGGCCTGAAGCACTCGAAATATTGAAACAGCAAGCTAAACGCGATTAAGATAAATAAAAAATGTAAAAAATTAAAAGTACCCAGAAAGCATTTGGTGACAGACATAGCCGATCCAGCGGCAAAAAGAAGAAAATGAAAAGGTAAGCTGCTCAAAGAAACCTCTCCCAAAATTAGTCTGCAATTAGTGTAGTACCACGAAATTCAGAGAGTTTTGGGGGATGTCAATTACTCACACTTAGTCATTTTGATACTTGCGTAATGCCATTCAATTTAACTGACTAAGTGTGAAAATAACCTAGGCTGGAAGCACTAAAATTTAGGGAGGTACAAAAATTATGGATAAGCTGACAACAGAAACACTGCTAGATTATTGCGATTCTGATGATTGTGCCCTGCAAACAGAAGCATTGATACAGCTTGTAGATGCAGAAGTTTACGAGGCTGTACCGCAGATATTAAGATTGCTAAAATCTACCGATGAATTAATTAGAGCCGATGCAGCCGAGGCATTAGGTTATCTGGGTTCAGAGGAAGTAGAGACAGTTGGCCCTGCATTAATGCCTTTGCTAAACGATCCAGAAGAACTGGTTAGGTCTGAAACAGTCGAGGCCTTGGGAGAAATTGGTTATAGTCCTGCGGTTGAACCGATAGAATATATTCTCAGACACGATCCTTCAGCACTGGTTCGCGCATCAGCAGCAGAAACTCTTGGATATTTAGAAGAACCATTAGCTATAGAAACTCTGGAGCTTTCACTGCTAGATGTTGATGAAGATACAGCAGTTAGAGGGTATGCTGCTAATTCGATCGGGCTTTTAGGTACGCCCCAGCTATTGCCAAAACTTGAAGAGTATCTAAAATTAGAGCTTCCTTTATCAGTAAAAGCTGAATTGCTGGGAGCGAGGTACTGGTTGGGCGCGAAAGAAGATATCGAGAAGCTATTGAGTTTGTTGGATAATGCTGATGAACATTTAGCAACTATCGTCCTGAATATTTTAACAGATTTGACCGAACGGGAGGAGCAGCCAACATTGGCGAAAGATGCACCAGATTTAGAAAGGGTATTGAGGGCGATCGCAAACCGTTTTCCCTTCACAGGGAATCAACCAGAAAAAATTCTCGCACTCACAGACTGATAAATCAATACAAATAAACGCAGATGAATCGCATCTGCGTTTATCTGCGTTCATCTGCGGTTGCTAAAAATCTTACTTCTCATTACTCCGAAATACCGACTTACTCTTCGCTTTCAGAGAATTAGCCGCATCTGCCAAAGTCTGCACGAAAGGCTGCTGCGAGTGCAGGAAAACGCGAGCGGTATTGCGTCCCGGCATACCCGAAATCGACCCGCCCGGATGAGTTCCCGCCCCTGTGAGAAACAAACCGTCGATCGGCGTTTTGTAATTCGCCAACTCCGGCAAAGGACGGAAAAATATCATCTGATCCAGCGTCATGTCAACGTGGTAATAATTCCCCTTCAAAGCCCCCAAACGCTCTCCCAATTCCGCCGGACTTTCCACGTGGCGGCCGATAATTGACTTCTTGATATTTGGCGCGTATTCGGCTAATTTGTCAATGCAGCGATCGGCAACTTTGTTTTTCAGCTCATCCGTCCACCCCGTACCGTGCTGGCCGGTTCCTTCAGCATTTTCGATCGTGTAAGGAGCAAAAAATTCAATCCAAGCCGTATGATGTCCGGGGGGAGCCATTGACGGGTCTAGTACCGTCGGAAACACCACATACATCGATGGGTCTGAGTCTGGAATTCTGCCGATCGAAGGCTCGCTGTGAGCGATTTCAACGTGTCTCACCGAGTCTGCAATTAAAACTGAACCGATTAAATATTCGTCCCGATGATTCCAGCGCTCAAACTTGGGCATTTCATTGAGGGCTAAGTCTATTTTGAGAATAGTCTCGTTGTTGTTAACAATTTTGCGCTCCAATCTTTCCCGCAAGTTCGGGTCAGCAGCATCGACATCGCTATCATCCATTAAATGCAAAAACAAGCGCTTAGCATCAATATTAGAAATGATACCTTTTGTAGCGCGGTATTCCGTGCCACCGGCAACTCGAACTCCCACAGCGCGACCGTCATCAATTAATATTTTTTCGACGTGCTGGTCGGTAAGTACCACACCTGAATAGCTTTTCACTAAATTGAGCAGCGCTTGCACTAATGCACCCGTCCCGCCGCGCGGTCTTGCCATGCCGGGATTGTGTCTCATTGCCAACATAATTGCGCCTACAGCCAGGGTTTTTTGGGAAGGAGGCGCGCCGAGTTCTGAAGCGAATCTTGCTAGGGGTGCTTTGATAAATTCCTCGTCAAACCACTCGTTGAGAATGTCTTCCGCGCTGGTGAGCATCGTGCGAACAAAGTCCAGCGTTTTGTCAGGTGAACCTATCACTGAAAATAAATCTTTGAGCTTGGCAATATCGTAGTTGCCGGCAATATCTATTAGGGATTTTGGTGGCGCATTAAACATCGGAACCATTGCACCTAAAGCCCGCTGCCAAAAGTCTGTATATTCGGAATATTTTTTAGCGTCGCGCTCGTTGTAGCGGGCAATTTCAGCACAAGTTTTTTCTACGGATTTGTGCGCTAAGAAATATTTGCCGTCGGGATGCGGACAAAAGGCAACAGGATCGCAGTAAAGATATTCTAAACCGTATTTTTCCAGTTCTAATTCTTCTACAACTGGCCCTAAATGGATAAATTCGTGGTCGATCGCGCACATATTGAATTTAAAATCCGGCAATTCGGGAATCGCAGCTTCGGTAGTTGCCGCGCCCCCGGGAACCGAACGTTTTTCTAACAACAGGACAGTATATCCAGCTTTGAGGAGATAAGAGGCGCAGACCAGTCCGTTGTGGCCGGCGCCTATGATAATCACATCATACGTTTGCATAGATGAAGCTCTGGGGATAAGATATTTTGCTTATTTTACAAAAGTTAACAAGTTTGCCGTCTCTACCAATAGAAATAGATTGATTTTCAGCAAGCAGTTTTAGCATTTTACAAAAGATGGATATTTGACCAAATACTGCTGTGCGATCGCCCTTATTTTCTATTTAATTTAGAGAGCTACAGCTCTTCTCAACTCTCGCCAAAATTATACTGCATTTGGCTGCGTTTATCTGCGTTCAATTAAAAACTTAAGCAAACTAAGGAAGAATAGGGAATAGGGAATAGGGAATAGGGAATAGGGAATAGAAACAGTTTTGAGGTTGCTTCCTTACTCGCAATGCTGCGATTGCCAGGAGTTAAGCCTGACTCAAATTACTTACTCAACACTCAAAACAGTGAGCCAATTACTAATTGATAATTGGCAATTACCAATTACCAATTAGTACATTGAGAAATATTACTTAAGTTGCCGCAATGCCGCCTCAGCTTTTTGGGAACCCTCATTGTTGCCTTGCTGGCGGTAAGTGTTGAGGGCTTGTTGAAAAGCTTGAATTGCTTCGGATTTGCGATCGCGCGCTTTGAGTGCCATACCCATATTATAATAAGCTTCAGCCCGGTCTGGATCGAGCTTAATCACTCGCCCAAAAGTGGTAATCGCTCCTAAAAAATCTTGTTTTTCCAGTTGAATTTTCCCGATTCCTGCGTGTGCTTCTACTAAATTTGGTCGCACCGCAATAGCCCGCTGATAAGCTACCAGCGCTCCGTCTAAGTCATTTTGAGCCTGGAGAAGTTCGCCAATTTCTAGCTGCACTTCGGGATTCCGGGGCTCCAATTTGGCAGCTTCTTCAAAAGCTGCTAGCCCTTCGGAAGTATAGCCGGCACGCAGCAAAGCAGTGCCTAATTTTAACTGGACACCTGCTTGTTTGGGAGCGAGTTCGGCTGCTTGTTGGAGCACGGTGACTGCACTGGCAAAACTTCCCTGCTGGATCAATACTAAACCCATTGAAGAATAAGCTTGCCAATTTTTCGGATCGAGGGCGATCGCCTCTTGATATGCTTTAAAAGCCCCGCTGTAATCTTTTTGCTGAAAGAGTACCACTCCGAGACCGATCCGGGCATTGACATTTTTGCGATCGAGCTGAGCTGCGCGGCGGTAAGCTGTGGCTGCTGCGGGATAGTTTTGCAAATTCGCCATAGCATATCCTAAGGCGTATTGAAAGTCAGCATTATTAGGTTCGAGACCGATCGCTTGTTGGTAAAATTCCACTGAGGCTTGATAGTTGCCTTGACGCGCTTCTAAATAGCCAATACCAGAAAAAATGCGCGGGTTTTCTGTATCTAAACGCGCCGCTTCCTGATAAATGGCGATCGCCTTACTGTACTCCCCTAAATCTACAAACTCGCGCCCTTGTCGCAGCAGAGCGTCTAAATTTGAATCATTTTTAGGTTTAACTTCAACTGGCGTTTCTGCTGAGAACGCTATCTGCGGCGCTGCGACAGCGAATCCCGCTACCAAAAGTGTACTGAATACCAAGAGACTTTGTTTGTGTACGGCCATTTGTTTCAAAGAGTGTGTGGAATGAAAGAGCCAGTTGCAGTCCGCTTAGGAAGCTAACAACTTATGGTTTACCAGGAATCTTTGAGCGGCGAGATGTAGTAAATCTACAGAACAAGACCCACTCAAAATTTTCGCGACTGAGGCCAACTGATGATTGTAACAACAACTGATATCATCCAAGGAGCAGAAATTCAATCTTACCTCGGAATTGTAACTGCTGAGGTCGTTTACGGCACCAACGCCCTGCGAGATTTCTTCGCAGGCATTCGCGACATCATCGGCGGGCGCACCGGCAGTTACGAGGAAGTGTTTCTCAAAGGACAGCGAGATGCCCTCGCGGAACTGGAAAAACGGGCTCAGCGCCTGGGCGCGAATGCCGTAATCGGGGTTGAAGTTGACACCGGCACGATTAATGTAGACTCGAACGGGGCTTTGCTGCTGATTACTGCTGTTGGAACGGCTGTAAGATTGCGTTAAGCTGTATTTTCTGTATACGTCAGCATTTCCTGTATACATCCGGGAACTTTTCTAACGGGATAAAATAGTTATCACTCATCAGTCATCAGTCATCAGTCATTAGCTAATAGCGGCTGGCTGAGGGCTGATGGCTTTTTCGTTTCTTTCTTCAGACATAGATACTGGTTATTTCCCCAGGCAGATATAGTTTCTATCAATCTCAGCCACAATCAATGCTTAGGTGAAAGATTGTTAAAAATTAAAGCAACTCTAAGAGGAAAGAAAAACCTATGTCATACGTAAATAGACCTGTAGATAACGTTGTTAACGAACCCGTGGTTGTGAATTCAATGATGGAATACCACGATCGAGTACGTTGGGGCCCGATTTTTTCAGGTTTGGTAATTGCGATCGGCACGCAATTAGTTTTAAGTGCATTGGGCGCTGCGATCGGGTTGAGCAATATTGCTAATTCAGGAGCTCCGCGCAGTATTGCAGGGGACGTGGGTACGGGCGTCGGAATTTGGTCAATCATTAGTTTGTTAATTAGCTTAGCAGTTGGCGGTTGGGTAACTGCTCGCGCTTGCGGCCCGATGAACCGGAGCACAGCGCTTTTAAATGGAGCAATTTTGTGGGCAACTACGCTAACTATTGGCTCTTGGCTGTTAGCAAATGGCGTGGCCGGTACTTTTGGCGTAATAGCTGCGAATGCGGGAGAAGCAATTAATCAAGCGCAGCAGGGCGCGGTGGATTTGCCGAACCGAGCGCCTAACGTAACTGCTCAGGATACTCGCAACATTGCTGGTAATGCTGCAAAAGCTGGTTGGTCGTTTTTGTTCGGCTCGCTATTGGGTTTAGTTGCTTCGATGGTAGGAGCATCTGCAGGCGCGCGCAGCCCTCGCCATCACTCGTAAAAGTTCGATCCGACATGGAAAGTTTATATTCAAAAAAGCACTTTAAAAAAAGTGCTTTTTTGTTGGTTTAATTTGTGAACTATTTTTTTATGAACCGCGAAGATTCGCGCTTCTGAGTGGCGTGTTAGTGCTAGTTAGCTCGTGATGATAAGAGAAGATAAGGATCGTCAATTAAATAATTTCCCTTTTTTCTTGTGGGATGGGCGTCCCGCCCGAAAGCGTGTATTTTCAAAGCAGGCGGGACACCCCACAAGAATCATCATCAAATTGTGAAAGGCCACAAATTAAGCCGTGAAGTATTTGGCGGCTGGGTGATAGGTGATAATTGCGGTTGTGGATTGTTCGGGATAAAGTTGTTCGCTTTCATCCATGTAGAGGTTGATACGATCGCACTTTAACAATTCCAGTTGCTTGTACTGATCCGCCATGTTCGGACAAGCGGGATAGCCGAAACTGTACCGCGAACCGCGATATCTTTGCGCTAGCATATCCCGAATGTTGTCCGGTTCTTCGCTACCAAATCCCAATTCGCGCCGAATTCGCGCGTGAGTCCATTCTGCTATTGCTTCTGCTGTTTGTACCGCTAACCCGTGAAAGTAGAGATAGTCGGTATATTGATTGTTAGCAAATAGCTTTTGCGCGTACTCTGTAGCAATTTCTCCCACTGTCGCTACTTGCATCGGAAATACATCGATTTTACCCGATTCTTTGGGGGCGAAAAAGTCGGCAATGCACAGTCGGCGCGCCGATTTTTGCCGGGGAAATGTGAATGTTGCAGCCACAGGCAAGATGCCTGTGCCACTTTCGGGGCGGGCATCTTGCCCGCCACTGATTATTGTTTGCCCCCCATTCATAATTTCCGGGTCGTACAAATGCAAAGAATTGCCTTCAGCTTGACAGGGAAAATACCCGTAAATTGCTTGCGGCTGCAGTAAGTTTTCGGCGATAATTTTGTGTTTCCATTCTTCCAATACGGGATAAACTTTCTCGGCTAAGAAAGCATCGTATTCTTCCCGCGATTGGTCTTTTGGCTTGCGGAACTGCCACTGACCGGCAACTAAGGCTTGCAAATCTAAGTGCCAGAAAATCTCCTCAAAGGGGATTTCTTCTCCCTGCAACAGTTTCGTTCCCCAGAAAGGAGGATTCGGGCGATCGATATCTGCTGCAACTGCTTCGGATCGCCTGGTATCTATTACCACAGGAGTGTCTGCTTTGTTGGAATCTTCTACAGAAGTTTCTGGCGAAGCTTTATCTTCTTTAACCGCCCCATTATCCTGCCCTATTTCATCTAAAAATCCTTGCAAGTCGTCCCATTTACCAGCAGATTTTGCTGGCATGAGTTTGTCCATAAAATGCAAGTCAGAAAACGCATCTTTGCCGTAAACAACTTTACCTTTGTAGGTATTTTGGCAGTCTTCATGTACAAACTTGGGAGTCAAAGCTGCGCCGCCCAAAATTACCGGGACGGTGATTCCTTTCTGGTTGAATACTTCCAGATTTTCTTTCATGAATGCGGTGGATTTTACCAGCAAGCCACTCATCGCTATACAGTCGGCTTTGTGCTTTTCGTAGGCTTCGATGATATTGTCAACTGGCTGTTTAATTCCCAAATTAATGACGCGATAGCCGTTGTTTGATAGGATAATATCAACTAAGTTTTTGCCGATGTCGTGAACGTCGCCTTTGACAGTAGCGATGATGAATGTGCCTTTGGCATTGTCCCCGGATTCGGACTTTTCCATGTGCGGTTCTAAATAGGCAACTGCCGCTTTCATGGTTTCTGCTGACTGCAAAACAAAGGGCAGTTGCATTTGTCCAGAACCGAACAATTCTCCGACTACTTTCATGCCATCTAGCAAGAAGGTATTGATAATGTGGAGGGGCGAATAGGTTTCTAATGCTTTGGCGAGTTGGATGTCGAGCCCAATGCGTTCGCCGTCGATGATGTGCTGCTTGAGGCGTTCTTCGACCGGGAGGTTTGCGTCTTCTGTACGATCGCGCTTGGTAGTTTTGCCCGCAAACACCGTTGTCAGGTCGCCCAAGGGGTCGTAAACGCAAATATCGCCGTCAAACTCCCGTTCGTCGTAAATCAGTTTACGGCAGATTTCTTGGTGTTTGGGGTCGATTTTGGCGAGGGGCAAAATCTTATTGGCGCTGACAATTGCCGAGTCCATCCCGGCTTGCATTGCTTCGTGCAAAAACATGGAATTCAAAACTTGCCGCGCCGCCGGATTCAAGCCGAAGGAAATGTTAGAAACTCCTAAAATTACGTGACATCCTGGCAATTCTTGGCGGATGCGGCGGATGGCTTCGATGGTAGCTTTGCCGTTTTTTCTGTCTTCTTCAATCCCGGTAGAAATTGGCAAAGCTAGGGTGTCAAAAAAGATTTCCTCGGCGGGAATTCCGTAGGCGACAGCGGCGTTATATGCGCGCTGGGCGATCGCAAATTTTTTGTCGGCCGTTCTCGCCATTCCGTCTTCGTCAATCGTCCCGATAACTATGCCCGCGCCGTATTTTTTTGCCAACTCCAAAACTTGATAAAAACGCGGTTCTCCGTCTTCGTAGTTAGTGGAATTCAGCAAACATTTGCCGCCCGCAACTTTTAAGCCTGCTTCCATCTTTTCCCATTCGGTGGAGTCCAGCATTAAAGGGAGAGTGGCATTAGTCACAACGCGGGAAACTAATTCTTTCATGTCTCGCACGCCGTCGCGGCCGACATAATCAACGTTGACATCGAGAACGTGCGCGCCTTCTCGCACTTGTTCTCTGGCCATTGCGACTAAACCGTCCCAGTCTTCAGCGTTTAGCAAATCGCGACATTTTTTGGAACCGCTGGCGTTGAGTTTTTCGCCGACAATTAAGAAGGAATTCTCTTGTTCGTAGGGTTGGGCGGTGTAAATTGAAGCGGCGGAAGGTTCCCAAGTAATTTTGCGGACTTTGGGTGTTAGAGTTTTGCCAATTTCTGATAGTTCGCGGATGTGATCGTAGCGGGTTCCGCAGCAGCCGCCGATGACTTGCACGCCTAAGTCTTCGACAAAGCGCATCAAGGCCATTTTTAATTCTATTGGCGTGAGTTTGTAGTGCGCGTGGCCGCCGATGTTTTCGGGTAAACCGGCGTTGGGAACGCAGGAAACGACGAAGGGCGAATGTTCGGAAAGGTATTTGACGTGTTCCGCCATGCGATCGGGCCCGGTGGCGCAGTTGAGGCCTAAGATATCTATGGGATAGGGCTGCAAAATGGCTAAGGCGGCGCTGATATCGGAACCGACTAACATTGTGCCGGTGGCTTCCATTGTGACTGATACCATTAACGGAATTCGCGCGCCTTTTTTCTTAAATACTTCTTCAATGGCATTTAATGCTGATTTAATTTGCAGCACATCTTGACAAGTTTCGACAATAAATAAGTCAACGCCGCCGTCATAAAGTCCTTCTGCTTGTTCGGCAAAAGCGGCGGTGAGTGTGTCGAAATCGATGTGTCCTAATGTGGGCAATTTGGTGCCTGGCCCGATCGATCCTGCGACAAATCGAGGCTTTTCTGCTGTGGAAAATTCGGCGGCGATACCCTTGGCGAGTTCGGCTGCTGTTTTGTTGAGATAATAGGCTTTGTCTGCTAAATCGTATTCGGCGAGTACGATGGAAGCCCCGCCAAAGGTGTCTGTTTCGATGACATCGGCCCCTGCTTCGAGGAATCCCCGGTGCACGTTGGCGACGGCTTCCGGTTTGGTGTGGACGAGATATTCGTTGCAGCCTTCGTATTCTTTGCCGCCGAAGTCTTCTGCGGTGAGGTTTTGGACTTGCAGGTTGGTTCCCATCGCGCCGTCGAAGACGATGACGGGGCGCGAGGGGTGGTGGAGTCGATCGAGGAATCTGCTATTCATAAGCGGTCAAAAAAAACGCAGGTGCTATATATTTACAATTTTATCTATTGTGCAATATTGTCAACAATTATGTGACTGTTGGCAAACGACTAATTACTTAAGGATTTAATGCTGCTGACAATAGTTCGATCGTACCTGTAATTTTAGCGATCGCCCTGGATTCTTGTCAAAATTCTGTTGTCGGTGAGGCTGCGGCGGGAAAACCGGCGAGTTGCGAGGGATTTTTTCGCTTAACTGCTGACGAATTTTGCGAAAATGCGATCGCCACAATTAAACGAGTGATGTTTAAGGGCGATCGATTCTCTTACAGCAAGCCGGGGAAAATGTAGGGGCGATAATTTTGGCAGCAGAGTTTCACAAGCTAGACTATCTGATGGCCGAGCTCAAACCTTCACAATTATTGCCTGAAGAAGAATCTTATTATGAAGATGAGAAGGGAATCCACTGTATCTACCCGGACGAATTTTTAGAGGAATTTGATAATATCTTAGCAGATCTAAACGAATTTGACGAATTATTTGGCTTGTTACCCACAGAAGCAATGGGAGAGGATGTTGATATTTTTATGCCTGTAGCTATCCTCATGTCGGCCAATAAATTCTGGATACCGGAATACTTAAAGGCTGAGAAAAAGTTAGCGACCAATGCTCTAGAATAATAGTATTTTACATTGTATCGCAAAAATAAAAGAGAAAAATCAAAAAATGAGCGTAGCAATTGATATAATCAAAGAAAAGCTAAGGATATAAAATTATGGTGGAAACAATTCAAGCCCAAAATATAATCCTTTATGACCTAGAAGCAAAGTTTGGTTTACAGCGGATAGACGACGAGCAATTTTTCCGGGAATGGCAAGATAATTTAGCGGAACTAACAGACTCGGAAAAGCAAGCACTAGATGAAGTAACAGCCGATTATATGCACTTGTCCAAGTATCCAATACTTGAGCCAGTTGTTAAATTGGTTGTGCTTGCTCCGCTATTAAGACTAGCAGGTTTTTATCGCGATCCTTTTTACTTGAGTGCTGAAAAAGAGGTGATAATTGAATCTGAAGATGAGGGAACAATTGTCAGAGGACGCCTCGATTTACTGGTTTTTACCCCAGATTTTTGGGTATTGGTAATTGAGGCAAAGAAGGCACAATACTCGCTAGAAGTAGGAATTCCGCAAGCTTTAGCATATATGCTGGGAAATCCTCATCCTGAAAAACCTGCTTTGGGATTTGTCACAAATGGGATTGATTTTATTTTCCTGAAAGTGACAAATCAAGGAACACCTAAGTATGCTGAGTCGTATTCTTTCACGCTGCGGAGCAAGGATGGGTTGTACACTGTCCTGAAGGTGTTAAAGCGCTTTGCTCAATTATTCAGGGAATAGTTTTTTGTTGCAAAAAGTATGTAACGGCGATCGCTATTATGGATCAAAAGCGCTTCTGTAACTAAAGCATTAAGAAAAGCATTAAGATTTCTTTCTCATTTTTCTGTTGGAAGGTCTTTTAGGCAGCCGCTTAATTTCACTTTCCCCTCCTTGAACTTCTACTTTTTCTCTAATTTCTGAATCTACACTTTTAACATCGCTTCCGGTAGTGTTTTCCTCTTTATCACTTCCCTCACAATCCGGTAAAATTTCTCTTAACTGCACATCCAACCCGCAATTTAGACTCGGCAATTGTGACACTTCTTCAATAATTTCAGCTTCTCCAATCCCCTGCTCAATTTCCGCCACCGCTAAATCTTTCTCCGCAGCAGGAAAGTTATCAATTTCTTGACTAATTTTATTTTCTATTATTTCCTTCTCTACTAGCTGCATAGATAACTGCTGGTTTTCCCGTGACAATTCCTCAACCTTAGTCGCAAGCATTCTAAGCTGTTCGTTGAGAACGCGAATTTCTCGGTTTTGCTGCTGAATCATTTCTTCGGCATCAGCAATAGTTCGATTCCTCTCTAATATAACCTCATTTTTAGTTTCTAATTCCAAAGCGCTCATAGCCGCTTTAATTACATTATAAAAATGCGGTTTAGATACATCAACTTGTTTAGCATTATGGCGACTTTTGCCCAAAAGTCCAATCTTTTCTCCTTGCTTAACAGCCAAAACAAAACCTTGATGATTTTTTATTTTTAATTCTTTGACAAAATCTACTTGAACTAAACTGCAAATATATTTGTGACAGTCAAAATAAAATTCTGCTTTCATCAAAAAGCACCCCTTCCTGCTACAGTCCCGCAGAATTATAGCATGAACAAGGTTAAAACTCGAAGAAAATTTATAAAAATAGGGTGGGCGCGGAGGGCTGTACCCTAATTTATAAATGTATGCGATGTCAAGAGTTGTTCATGACTTATGCGAAAAATCGTTTGACGCGCTACTTCTAGCAGTAATGGGCGCAATGCGACCCTACAAAATTAGGTTTTGCCGGCAGGAATTTAAATATTTTGGCTTAGAAAAATTCGCCAACTGCGACATATTTCATAAATTGATTAATTGTGTTTTTTTTCTGACATAAGCGATTTCCCATCCGTGACGATAATAAGCTGTTTCTAAATCAACCCTTTCAGTTTTAACATCAGTTTCTAATTCAAAAAAGCTTAGCTGAATTGGTTCATTATTTTTTTTTCCTTTGTTAAACTTGCTCAAAAGTCTTTCTTCTAAATGCTGGTGCGATTCTAAATAGCCATCTAACAGAATGTGATTTATTTGTAAATTAAATTCTCTGACTTTGTGGCATATTAAAATAGTCCGATGACAAGTAATCGGGTCTTTTTCCGCACACATTAAACTGATTTTATAATTGGCTGCGTTTTTGAGCAAGCGCTGAATTCCTTGGGAAAATAGAGGAGTTGTTGCTATGCGATCGTACAAAGCTTTACCGCTAGTATCGTAACAGCTTAAATCTTCCGGTCTCGCGCCCAACTCTTTGCCTAAAAAAACATATTGAATGCCGACACTTGACAGATAAGCTTTAATTTCGGATTTATTAAAATGAGGTAAATAGCGGCTGAAAGGATGCGATCGCACGTCCGCAACTGCTGTAATTCCGTGCTGTTGCAGCAGCAAAATAAACGCTTCAATACTCAGATTGGAGTGTCCGATCGTAAATAATTCCATTGCTTCGATCTTGCTATTCAGTGTTTGCCTTGCAGATGAGTTTGTGTAGCCAGATTCTTTTAATCTATAGACTTCAACCTGTAGGTTTTTTTACCAAATTTTGAATCAAAATTTGCACAGCTAGCAGCATCAAACCCACCGCAGCTAAAGCAAAAATACCAGTACCCAAAGCAGCAATTCCTACTACCAAAGTTCGCACGGCTACCGAAATTTTAATCGCAGTAATATTATCCGAATGAACTGGCTTACTTGCAAAACTTTGAGCGATCGCCATAGTTAGCGCGTACAAAGGTACCGCAAAGCTGCCCGCCATCAGTGAACCAGTCAGGCACCGCAATACCGTTGGCGACTTGGGCGGCAAAGCATCCTCAGCAGAAGTTGGAGGTTGAGAACTAGAATTAGGATTAGTTAAATCAGCCATTGCGATTTTAGATTTTAGATTTTAGATTTTAGATTTTAGATTTCTGGTTAATTAACCAAAATTAAAATCAGTGTTTCATGGCATTTTATCAGTTCTTCGATCTCAATAGACTCTGGGCCAAGTTAGATTCATCTTGACAATCGCCTGTTAGACGCATTTAACTCGGATTGCGATCGCACCATCTTCGAGTTACACCCTCGGAATCGGCGCTTTTACATCATTTCCCTCCGCAAAAATCCGAATCCCAGTATTGCTAAACTGTGCTACCCAAAAATCCAAATCGGGAGAAGCGATCGCACTTTTAACCCGTTCCAAAACCTGCTGAGCCTGCTCTGGAGACTCCGCCAGCGCAAACACCGTCGGCCCGGAACCCGACATCATCGTACCCAAAACCCCCGCCGACTCAAAAGCCTCCCGCAACTGCAACACCTGCGGGTACACGGGCAAAGCAACTTTTTCTAAATCGTTGTGCAGCAATTGACCAATTTTCGATCGATCTTTTTGGGCGATCGCCCCCACCATCGGCCCCGAATGCAGCCGTTGCCGGCGGCACTCCAAATCTTCCGCTGCACAATAGGAACTACTAAACTGCTGGCGATAAGTTTGATACGCCCATGCGGTAGAAATACTGAGATTGCGGTACTTCGCCAACACCACAGAAAAGCCCCCCAAATCAGGCAGAGGCGACAGTTTGTCCCCGCGACCGGTTGCCAAAGCCGTACCTCCAGCAATGCAAAAAGGCACATCCGAACCCAAAGTTCCCCCCAACTCTTGCAACTCCGACTGAGTAAGTCCCAATTGCCACAGCAAATCCATCCCGACCAAAACCGCAGCCGCATTTGCCGAACCGCCGGCGAGCCCCGCCGCCACCGGAATCTGCTTGTGAATGGCAATCTCGACTCCGCCGTATTTCGCCAAAGCATCGGGGAATTGCTTCGCCAACAAATCCGCCGCCCGGTAAGCCAGGTTATTCTTATCAGGAGGGACTTGCGGGTGATCGCAACGCACGCGAATCGTGTCCGTACCAATCGCGCGCAAGTCAATTCGATCGGCTAAATCTATACTTTGAAGTACCATCGCCAGTTCGTGATATCCGTCGGGGCGATCGCCTATGATTTCCAAATACAGATTGATTTTTGCTGAAGCTAGCAGAGAATATGAACGCATAGGTGATTAAGCCGCAGGTGAAAGAAACCCCTGGTTGAAATTAATTGACACCAGTCCGAGTCCATTTTCTCACAACTCAAAGGAAATATTATGCAGGAAATGTGGAAAAATTTTTTTACTTCCGGGCCATTTATTCCTCACGGCCACTGCTATCTCTGGCATACCCCGTTAGTCTGGCTTCACCTTACCTCAGATTCGATCATTGCACTCGCGTATTTTTCGATCCCAATTACATTGGTTTATTTTATTTCCAAACGCGAAGATTTGCCCTTTAATTGGATCTTTGCCCTGTTTGGAGCCTTTATCGTCGCCTGTGGCATCACTCACATATTTGAACTCTGGACACTTTGGCATCCTACCTATTGGCTTTCAGGAATAATGAAAGCAATTACTGCCCTTATTTCATTTGCTACAGCCATACTTTTAGTAGACTTAATGCCTCAAGCCTTAGCACTTCCCAGTCCCGCACAGTTAGAATCCGCCAACCGACTTTTAGAATCGGAAATTGTCGAGCGCCAATTAGCCGAAGCTGCACTACAAAAAGCTAAAGAAGAATTAGAAATTAGAGTTGAGGAACGCACCGCAGAGTTAAAGTTTCAAACTCAACAGTTAGAATTGGCAAACCGACTTTTAGAATCGGAAATTGTCGAGCGCCAATTAGCCGAAGCTGCACTACAAAAAGCTAAAGAAGAATTAGAAATCCGAGTTGAGGAACGCACCGCAGAGTTAAAGTCTCAAACTCAACAACTAGAACAAGCATTGTCTGAATTGAAGCAGACTCAATCCAACCTAATTCACAGCGAAAAAATGTCCTCTTTAGGGCAATTAGTCGCTGGAATTGCTCATGAAATCAACAACCCGATTAACTTTATTTACGGCAATGTTACTCCCGCTCGCCAGTATGCCAATAGTTTGCTAGAACTGGTGAATCTCTATCAAGAGCAGTATCCGAATCCCCTACCCGTAGTTCAAGAAAAAATCAAGTATGTAGATTTAGATTTTATCATTTCTGACCTGCCCAAAATATTAACTTCTATAAACAACGGCGCCGAGCGAATTTTTGGTATTGTCAAGTCGCTGCGAATTTTTTCTCGCCATGACGAAGCAGAAATGAAATTAGCCGACATTCACGAAGGAATTGACAGCACACTGATGATTTTGCAAAGCAGATTGAATGCTAATCCCGGTTTGGCGAAAATTCAAGTTATCAAAGAATATGGCAATTTACCGCAAATAGAGTGCTATCCGGGACAGCTAAATCAAGTGTTTATGAATATTCTGGCTAATGCTATTGATGCTTTAGAAGATGACAGCCACAGCGAGGCGATTGCAGCCAATGAAGCTAATCGTCCCCTAATCAAAATTTCTACCAAACTTTTAGACAGTGAAGCGGTAGAAATCCGAATTAGCAACAACGGGCCAGAAATAACTGAAGCGGTGCTCAACCAGTTATTTAATCCTTTTTTTACCACTAAACCAGTAGGCAAAGGCATAGGATTGGGTTTATCGATCGGCTATCAAATTATCACAGCAAGACATAAAGGTGAATTGCAGTGTATTTCTGCACCGGGGCAAGGTGCGGAATTTATTATTAAAATTCCGATTAGCCTGCAAGAATGCTTTAAAAATTTACAAAAAACCTAAATCCAACTGTTAGCAGTCAAGCCGAAGAGTCCTGATTTATAAAAAACACAATACCCCAATACCCGAATTATCAAACAAGTCTGGCATCTAACAAAATCGTGAATTTTAAACATCGGACAGCATATTATTACTCAAACTTACCCATTGAGCCACGCTTAAATCTTCAGCACGAGATTGAGGATTTATCTGTAACTCTTCTAACAAGTGAACGAGTTTATCTAAATCCACAGCCCCTTTCAAATTGTTTCGCAGCATCTTGCGCTTGCTACCAAAACCCAACTTGACTAAATTTTCCAAATAGCGCGGATTAACCGCCGCAGTTTCTATCTGTCTGGGAAGCAGCCGCACCACGGCAGAATCGACTTTTGGCGGCGGAAAAAAGTCTTTAGACGGCACATCGCAAATTAACTCGCATTCTGCTAAATACTGCACCCGCACCGACAAAGCCCCAAAAGCTGTCGAACCCGGTTTAGCGTAAAGCCTTTGGGCTACTTCTTTCTGCACTAACAGCACGATCGCATCGAAGGGTTTAGCAGCAGGAACAGATATCGTTCCCAGCAGTTTTTGCAGGATCGGGCCGGTGATATTATAAGGAATATTGGCAACAACTTTATTGGGATTTTGGAATTTGGGAAATGCTGTTAGTTCAGCATCTAAGTCCATTTCCAGGAAGTCGCCTTGCAGCAGTAAAAAATTGTCGGTTTTGCCGAGTTGTTTGGCTAGCTTGAGACACAAATCTCGATCGATCTCCACAGCAACAACAGACTCAGCCGCAGGCAGCAAGCGTCGAGTCAGAATCCCCGTACCCGGCCCAATTTCCAGGACGCGATCGCGATCCAAAGAAGCCGCTTTCACAATCTTATCTAAGGCTTTCTCGCTTTTGAGCCAATGTTGAGCAAACTGTTTCCGGGGTCTGGTCGATCGCATTTTTTGAATTGTTGGAGAAATCTTAGCCTGTCATTCTATCACAGCTCAATATCTCTTCCCTACCTACGGTCATGTTTATTTTTGTTAACAGGGGTTGAATTAACCAAAAAACTTGGGCACTATAATAAAGATAAACGATAAAAAATAAATTTATTTCTTGCCAATTCCCAACAGCACGACACGTAAGTCACGCAGACACGGATAGCTGTTTTTCCAAATAACCAATAACAAATAACCAATAACAAATAACCAAGAACCAAGAACCAAGAACCAATTACCACTTCCCCAAAAATGAAATTCCAACGAGTATTTGGTACATTACCCAAAATCACAGCCAGCGCCCCCGGCAGAGTAAACGTGCTGGGCGAACACACAGACTACAACGATGGATTTGTACTTCCAACGGCGATTCCCCAGCGCACCACAGTACAAATCGGCTTCAGCAGCGACAATCGACACCATTTTTATTCAGCAGAATATGACGAACTCATAAATTATTCAGACGAAGATACCATACCGCAAAAATTCGTCAG
Organism: Microcoleus sp. F4-D5; assembly: GCF_036704885.1. Lineage (NCBI taxonomy): Bacteria > Bacillati > Cyanobacteriota > Cyanophyceae > Oscillatoriales > Microcoleaceae > Microcoleus > Microcoleus sp. F4-D5. The sequence continues at coordinate 86,873 of NZ_JAUBSX010000026.1, forward strand.
TTATATCTGTGGCTGCCTGAGACTTTTAGAAAAAGAAGGATACAAAATACCGCCAATAAATCTCTACATTACCTCCAATGTTCCGATCGGAGCCGGTTTGTCCAGCAGCGCCGCTTTAGAAATAGCAACCCTAAGAGGAGTGCGCGCCCTGCTGAACCTCCCCATAGACGACGTGCGCCTAGCTCAAATCGGACAGCTAGCCGAAATCCGCTATGCCGGCTTGAACTGCGGGATCATGGATCAAATGGCGTCGAGTTTAGCAGACACCAACACCATGCTATTGATCGACACCCGCAGCCTCGAATGCCGCCCGATACCTTTTCCCACAGGCACAGAAATTTTAGTAATTGACAGCGGCGAAAGCCACCAACTAGCAGCAGGAAGCGGCTACAACCAGCGGCGCGCCGAGTGCGAGGAATCCGCGCGGATATTGGGAGTGAAAGCTCTCAGGGATATCGCCGAGCCCCAAGCTGTGGAAGTATTGCCGGAACCCCTCAGAAGGCGATCGCGCCACGTCGTTACCGAAAACAACCGCGTACTAGAAGCAGTAAAATCTTTACCAGCAGAGCGTTTTGGCGAGTTAATGAATGCTTCCCATGCCAGTCAGCGCGATGACTACGAAGTTTCGGTGCCGGCAGTAGACACCCTGGCGGCAATCTTGCAGTCAATCCCCGGAGTCTTCGGCGCAAGGCTGACGGGCGGAGGTTTTGGCGGTGCTTGCGTAGCCCTGGTGGAGAGCGGCAAAGCCGGTGCGATCGCATCAGAGGCGATCGATCGCTACCAGCGCACGGGTTATACTGGCCGTGTTTTGGTTCCCGAAATTAAAGTTAATTCTTAACGCCAGAACTATCTCCAGGTAGCGAAGGCCACCGCACAGTCACGATTACCGAATCCTCCTCGGCAGACCAATAATGAGGCACTCCCGGCAGCCAGAGAGCATAATCTCCTTCGCGAGAAAGCAAGATTTCTTGCTCTGGAAATTGCAGCCGAAACCGCCCTTTTACCAGGATAGAAAGCGTCGTGGCTTGTGCATTTACCGCCCACTGAGTCCTGCAATCTCCGGCGGGGTGAGTGCCCCATTTTACCTCTAATACAGAAGTCGATCGCGGGTCATCGCCCGGCGTCATAAAGTGACCCGCAAACCAACCGCCCCGACTTGCACCTTCAGCGCCCGCATTTCCAAAAACCACTTCTGAGGACATCAGCTAATCAGCTAAAAAACAAATAGGTTGAGAGCACAAACTCTACGTTTTGTACTCAAGGACATCCCGCTCGATCGCTCGTGTCGTAGGGAGCATGTCAAGTTTGCGCGCGCTCGCCAGCACTCCAGATGAAGACAGAGAGTCAGTTAGCGACTGTTGTCTGCT
>NZ_JAUBSX010000027.1:0-84093 GCF_036704885.1 Microcoleus sp. F4-D5
ATTTTGGTTTGTAAGGCAATTATCTATGTATATCTTGCCTTACAGATTTTTTTTTGCTCACTTTTTCAGTGCCATTGAATTATAGATGCTTTGCACACTCAAATTCAGTCACCACTAAAAAAAAACCAAGAACTTATCGAAACCTAGCCAGAAAAGAATACTTGACAGTAGCAAAGAAACGAAGACCATCACAAAAAAAACGAAGAAAAGCGATTAAGAAACAACTTCAATATATTAAAATAAATTTAGCTCATATCGCGGCTATGGGTGAACTAACGTGGCTGAGTAAATATTATTATAAAATGCTATTAGTAGTCACAGAAGTCTACCGTCAACAGTTATGGATGTATGAAAATAAAACACATAGTATTGAGGACTGTTGGGGTAAGTTTAACACAACCACACATCCGCCCGCTCGTTAGAGGAAAAGCCGGGAAATCCGTCGAATTTGGGGCAAAGCTGTCAGCGAGTTGTCGTAACGGCTATGTATTTCTAGACCGGATTAGTTGGGATAATTTTAACGAATCTGTAGACTTAAAAACCCAAGTATAAAAATTTAAATGGTTCACAGGCTTCTATCCCGAATCAATTCATGTAGATCGAATTTATCGAACTCGCGAGAATCGAGCTTGGTGCAAAGAAAGAGGAATTAGAATGAGTGGTCACCCTTTAGGAAGACCTTCGACAAATATTAGTAAGTCAACGAAGAAACAAGCTTTAGAAGACGAGAGAATTCGTAACTCGATTGAGGGCAAATTTGGGAGTTGCGTAAAAGAAGATTCAGCCTCGGTAGAGTGATGGCTAAACTTTCTAATACTTCTCAAACCACCATCGCCATAACTTTTCTGGTGATGAATCTTTCGGCCCTGCTACGGCAGGCTTTTTGGCTTTTTTTATGTCTATTTCAGAATATACACTTTTTTTCCTGTTTTCCACCTGTGATGATTAATAAAGATTATGCTTGGGACAAAATATCGTAAACAAAGCTTATATTATCAAGGGACTCGCGAGTTCATTCATCTTTCTAAATGCTGTTTTCTTACTTTTTCAGCAAGCCCTAATTACTTGTTCGTATCCTTTAAATTCTGCATCGGCCGGCAGTTGGTCTTGGGGATATTCTAGTATTTCTTGTCGATCTATTTTAATCGTAGCGTTCTTACTGCCTTTGCTGTGCTTTTTTTGGCGTTTTTCGCTCTTTTTCGCTATGAGTGCTGACTTTTGAATCCTTTGGACTTGGCTTTGATGTCTGGTTTTCCTTGTTCTCCCTTCAATCGGTTGTTTTCATCTTTTAACCGTTGATTCTCTGACTCCAAGTCTCTGACTGTTAATTGTAATTGCTCGCTAGTGGTTCAGTAAGAGCTCTACTGCCTGACGCATGGATTCGTCTGCAATTCCTTTTGGGTCAATGGTTTGGAGTATATTGGAGGATGACTTGTTTGGTGAAATAATCTTTTGCGTCATGTGTCCTATTTTACGACACTTTGTGCACTGTGCTTACTTTTTTTCTTCTGCTACCCCTACTGATTGAGCCGATACCTCTTTTTCTCAAATCAATACTGTAAGACATTTGCCTAGCTGCTTCACTATTTTTATTTATTTTACCTCATTTTTAAATAGTCTTATTCCTATTTGAAATGACTATAAAGCATAGTCTTGGACGCACGAGCGGTGAGAAACCGGGTTTTTTTTGCCCAGAAGAGGCGTTACAGCCGATAGCAACTGTAAAAAACCCGGTTTCTTTGAGTTTTAACCGCAGATGTCGGCAGATATACGCTGATGGACGCAGATGAATACAGCCGATCGCCCGCCGCACTTTTTACTTGCTCAACACACCATCGGGAATTCCCAAAATATCCTCAATTCGAGGCATATCTTCCAAAGCAATCACTCGCCCTTCATCTTCAAAACCAGCAATTCGATCGAAATTCAAATACCGATACAAATCACCAGCAAAAGGATCGATTCTCTTCGATACAATGTCATTGTATTCTTGGACTGTGGGAATTCGACCTAAGAGCGAACAAACTGCCGCCAATTCCGCCGAACCGAGATAAACTTGTGCATCTTTGCCCATGCGGTTGTTAAAGTTGCGAGTAGAAGTTGAAAATACCGTTGTCGCATCTTTAACGCGCGCTTGATTGCCCATGCAAAGACTGCAACCGGGCATTTCTGTACGAGCTCCAGCGGCTCCAAAAATGCTGTAGTAACCTTCTTCTTTGAGTTGCTGTTCGTCCATCCGAGTCGGCGGACAAATCCACAGGCGGGTTTTCACTTCCCCAGCACCTTCCAACACCTTCGCAGTGGCGCGGTAGTGACCGATATTTGTCATGCAAGAACCGACGAATACTTCGTCTACCCGATCGCCCGCAACCTCACTCAACAACTTAACATTATCCGGGTCGTTGGGAGCAGCCACAATCGGCTCTTTAATCTCGTTCAAATCGATTTCGATGATTTCAACGTACTCTGCATCAGTATCAGCTTCTAGCAGCACCGGATTAGCCAGCCATTCCTCCATCTTCGCCACCCGGCGCATCATCGTCCGCGCATCTTGATAGCCCCGCGCCACCATGTTTTTCAGCAGCGCGACATTGGAACGAATGTACTCGGAAACAGTCTCTACGCTCAATTTAATCGTGCATCCGGCGCAAGAACGCTCGGCCGTCGCATCGGTCAATTCAAAAGCCTGCTCGACCTTCAAATCGGGCAAACCTTCAATCTCCATAATCCGCCCAGAAAAGATATTTTTCTTGTTCTGTTTCTCGACGGTTAGCAAACCTTTTTGAATCGCCACATAGGGAATTGCATTCACCACATCCCGCAGCGTTACTCCGGGCTGCAATTCGCCTTTAAACCGCACTAATACCGATTCCGGCATATCCAAAGGCATGACGCCCAAGGCAGCAGCAAATGCCACCAATCCCGAACCAGCAGGAAAGGAAATTCCCAAAGGAAAACGAGTGTGAGAATCGCCGCCGGTTCCCACTGTATCCGGCAATAACATTCTGTTGAGCCAAGAGTGAATAATGCCGTCTCCCGGACGCAAAGCTATGCCGCCCCGCTGTGACATGAAATCGGGCAATTCATGGTGAGTTTTGACATCAACTGGTTTCGGATAAGCGGCGGTGTGGCAGAAACTTTGAATTACCAAATCGGCGCTAAATCCCAAACAAGCAAGTTCTTTCAATTCGTCCCGAGTCATCGGCCCGGTGGTATCTTGCGATCCGACTGTTGTCATGGCTGGTTCGCAAGATGTACCGGGACGAACGCCGGACAAACCGCAAGCTTTGCCTACCATTTTTTGTGCTAAAGTGAAGCCTTTGCCCGTATCTACTGGGATTGTAGGACGGGTAAAAATAGTGCTGGGTTCTAGTCCTAAAGCTGCGCGGGTTTTGTCGGTTAAAGTGCGTCCAATTAATAGCGGAATTCTGCCGCCGGCGCGAACTTCGTCTATAATTGTGTCGGGTTTGAGAGTGAAGGTGGTGATGATTTCTCCGGCTTCGTTGGTAATTTCGCCTTTGTAGGGATGGATGGTAATTACTGCGCCGGTTTCCATTTGGGAGACATCGCATTCGATCGGCAATGCGCCGGAATCTTCAGCGGTATTGAAGAAAATCGGGGCGATCGCACTTCCTAAAATATAACCGCCGCTGCGCTTGTTCGGCACAAACGGAATATCATTGCCAATGTGCCACAGCACGGAATTAATCGCGGATTTCCGCGACGAACCGGTACCGACAACATCACCGACATAGGCGACGGGATGGCCTTTTTGCTTCAATTCTGCAATGGTTTGCAAAGCCCCAGGCATCTTACTTTCCAGCATCGCCAAAGCGTGCAGCGGAATGTCCGGCCGCGTGGTAGCATGCGGTGCGGGCGACAAGTCGTCGGTATTGGTTTCTCCGGGAACTTTGAACACAGTAACGGTAATCGCTTCTGGCAACACAGGACGACCGGTAAACCATTCCGCATCGGCCCAAGAATCTACTACCTGTTTGGCATAGGGATTGGTATCAGACAACGCTAGAACGTCGTGGAAAGCGTCGAATACTAACAGGGTTTTGCTCAGCGCCCGGGCGGCGGTGGCGGGAATGGCGATTTCGGCAGTAGGATTGAGCAAATCGATTAGAGATTGGACGTTGTAGCCTCCCATCATTGTCCCCAGCAGGTAAACTGCCCATTTCGGGGTAATTAGGGGAGTGTGGATTTCGCCTTTGGCAACACCGGTTAAAAAACCTGCTTTGACGTAGGCGGCGCTGTCTACTCCGGGCGGCACGCGATCGCGCAATAATTCTACTAAGGTTTCCTCTTCTCCCGGTGGCGGATTTTTCAGCAGTTCGCAAAGTTCAGACGTTTGCTGAGCATCTAATGGCAGTGGTGGAATTCCCAATGCCGCTCTTTCAGCAGCCTTTCGGCGGTAAGACTCAAGCATTTGTCCTCTCTCCTCGGATAGCGTTCGGTAATTGTTTGCAGATTAGTTTACCTTTCAGATTAGGCGCTTGCGCCGACATCTGGGACAGTAAGCAGCTCTAATCAAAACTTAACGCAACTTAAGAAACAGTAGATTTCCATACCAAAGATAGATGTGCTCGGACATCGACGCCTGTCAAGCTCCAGCCTCCCAGTTTAGGGTCGCTCTGTGGCATTCTTCTAGTTAAGATTGATCTTGTGCAGGGATTTAAGTGTCGATCGTCCTCTGCATCTGCAATCACCAGCGATCACCGACCAATTCATAGTTCTCCGCAGCGGAGTTACAGGAGTCCGATTCTGTGCAAAATAGATTATCGCAATGGATCAATCACAAATTTGACAATTTTATCCCGCAAGACTGTCATGGCTGTGGCTTTAAGACAGGAATGCAGGAAGCGCTGCAACAAACTAAAGAAATATTTTTGACGATCGCCGACGCAATGCCGGTGCCGCTGGTAATCAGCAGTTTGGCTGATGGCACGATTCTTTATTATAACGATTTATGCGGTATTGCCTTCGGACTGACACCATCCGAGTCCCTCGAGCGCCAAAAAGCCGAAACACTCTACAGCAATCCCGCAGATCGCCAGGAATTGCTCGACATACTCGCTGTTGAAGGACACGTCCGCGAAGCCGAAGTCCGCCTCAAAACAACTGACGGCACGCTGTTTTGGGCAACTGTATCAATGCGGTATCTAACATTGCACTCGGAAACAGTTGTTTTGTCGGTGTTCTGCGACATTACCGAGCGCAAGAGAGTCGCAGCGCTAGAGCAGGAATTGCTCGGGTCAATCCACTTGCGGGCCCGTCAGCAAGCAGCCGTCGCTTACTTGGGGCATGAGGCGATCTCTGAAACAGATTTGTCGGCACTGATGGACAAAGCAGCAGTTTTAATTGCTCAAACCTTGGATGCCGATTTTTGTCAGTTGTTGGAACTGTTGCCATCAGGCCATGCTTTGGAGTTGCGAGCGGGTGTCGGCTGGGGGCCTGGCCTGGTAGGTAGCGCCACTGTCACCGCTTCGGCCCGCTCTCAAGCAGGTTATACATTGTTAGTTAACGAACCGGTGATCGTCAAAGATTTGCGGGTGGAAACGCGGTTTAGCGAGTTGCCGCTGCTGCACAATCACCTCGCCGTCAGTGGTGTCACCGTCATCATTCCTGGCAATAAGGAACAGGGGAAAAAGAACTGGGGACTAGCAGAATCGACGAACACTGCTCAATCTCCTGTTTGGGGGGTTTTGGGGGTTCACACCAAGGGCGAGCGAGTTTTTAACCAAGATGACGTTTATTTTATGGAGGCGATCGCCAACCTGTTAGCTGCGGCGATCGAGCGGATCGGAGCTTCGGAACGCTTGCAAACGATGGAAAGGGCGATCGAAAGCAGCAGCAACGGCATTGTAATTACCGATGCGACGCTTGCCGACAATCCGATTATTTATGTCAATCCCAGTTTTGAGCGGATCACGGGTTACAAAAGAGATGAATTAATCGGTAAAAATTGCCGATTTTTACAGGGCATCGGCACGAACTCTGCCAGTGTAAAAAAGCTGCGAAATGCTATTGAAGAAGGTCGAGAAGCTCAAGTTATATTGCGGAATTTTCGGAAAGACCGCTCTCCTTTTTGGAACCAACTTTCTATTGCTCCTGTTTACAACTCACGCCGACATTTAACTCACTTTATTGGCGTTCAAACCGACATTACCGACCGCCAGCGAGCGGAAGAAGAATTATTTTTAAAGTCTCAAGCTTTAGCAAATTTTAGTGCCAATCTCAAACACCTGCACCGGATTACAACTTATCACTATCAAAATTTTGAAGAACTGGTTGACGATTATCTAAAAGCTGGCTGTTTAATTTTTGGACTTTCTATTGGTCTCATCGCTCAACTTGAAGAAGAATGTCTGATTATTCGCTCCGTAAGAACAGATTTAGAAGATTTTACACGAGGATTAGAATTAAATCTTAGCGAGACTTACTGCGGCTCAGTGATTAAATTAAAGAAAACAATTGCTTGTTCTCACATAGAAGGAACTTTAGATAACGGCGAACATCCAGCCTATAAAAAATGGTCGATAAAATCTTACATTGGAACACCGATATTTATTGACAATAAAATCTACGGAACCTTGAGTTTTTCTGCTCCAGAGGCAAGGCAAAAAGACTTTGAATCTCAGGCAATAGAAATAATAGAATTGATGGCTCAAAGCATAGGTAGATTTCTCGCAGATCACCAAAGGGAAGTAGAACGCCAGCAAGCCGAACAAGAGCGCTCTGAGTTGATAGTATCTCTTCAAGAAAGTGAAGAACGCTACCGCCGTTTGGTAGAGCTGTCTCCCGAAGCGATCGCCGTTCACAGTCAAGGGAAAATCGCATATATCAATGCTGCTGGTGCTAAACTTCTCGGCGCTAGCTCTCCGGCAGAGATAATCGGCTTTCCTGTCTTGAATTTTGTGCATCAAAACTATGTGGAAATAGCCAAAGAGCGCATCCGGCAAGTAGAGGAAGAAAATATGCCGCTCGAGCTTGCCGAACAAAAACTGATGCGGCTCGACGGACAAATAATAGACGTTGAAGTCGCCGGCATCCCCGCTACTTATCAAGGCTCGGTCGCCGCCCAGATTATTATCAGAGATGTCACCGAGCGCAAGCGAGTAGAACGGCAACTGCTGCACGGCGCTTTTCACGACGCGCTGACGGGTTTGCCCAACCGGGTTTTGTTCATCGACAGGTTAGGGCAAGCCATCCGCCGATCCAAACAGTCCCCTAATTATAAATTTGGTTTACTTTTCCTAGATTTAGACCGCTTCAAAGTAGTTAACGATTCTTTAGGACACGTTTTAGGAGACAAACTGCTAGTCGCCCTCGCGCACCGACTGCTAAGCTGCGTGCGGGCTTCCGATACCGTGGCCCGGCTGGGGGGAGACGAATTCACCATCCTGCTAGACCACATTCAGAGCCTTAGCGACGCCACCCTAGCAGCTAACAAGATACAAAAAGAACTGACGAAGCCGTTTCATATCGAAGGACACGAAGTATTTACTACCGCTAGCATTGGGATTGTGTTCAGTCGAGGCGAAGTCCCGGCAGCCGACAGCCGTAAATCAAATCTGTACAGTCACCCGGAAGAATTCCTACGCGATGCTGACATTGCTATGTACCGCGCTAAAGCTTTGGGCAAGGCCCGTCACGAGGTGTTTAATTTGGCGATGCACGACCAAACTATGTCCCTGTTGCAGTTAGAAACTGACTTGCGGTTGGCTATTTGTGGCAAGGAGGAATTAGGGAAGAGCAAAGATGAAGGTTCGCACTTTATGGTGCACTATCAACCGATTGTTTCGATCGCCAGCGGTGCGATCGAGGGTTTCGAGGCTTTGGTGCGCTGGCAGCATCCGGTTCGGGGTCTAGTGCCGCCGTCTACTTTTATTCCTGTAGCTGAAGAAACAGGTTTGATCGTGCCTCTGGGAGCCTGGGTGCTGCGGCAAGCTTGCCGGCAATTGCGCTTTTGGCAAGAATTGTTAACGGATGTTAAAGGAAGTTCGGCAACCAGCAGTGTACGGGATTTAACTGATATCAGGAAGCAGGAAGCAGGAAGTTCGGCAACCAGCAGTGCAGGGAGTTTAACTGATATCAGGAACCTGGAAGGAGCAAGAAGTAAGAAGGAGGAAGGCAGAGACTTTTTAACTGACTCTAATTCCCAATTTTTGATGACAAATTACAAGTTACAAATTACGGATAGCTCGTTACCGCTTCCCAAGTTCCAATTACCAATTATCGATCCTTCCGAATTAACAATGAGCGTCAATCTTTCGGCAAAACAGCTCGGTCAACAGAATTTGATCGAACAGATAGATGAAATTTTGGCAGAAACTGGCTGCGAGCCGAGTTGTTTAAAGTTGGAGATCACTGAAAGCGCGATCGTGGAAAATGTGAAGAAAGCCAATATTGTGCTAGCCCAATTAAAAGGTAGAAATATTCGGTTGTCGATCGACGATTTCGGTACTGGCTATTCGTCTTTGAGCTACTTGCACCGATTTCCGCTGGATACGCTGAAGATCGATCGATCTTTTGTGAGCCGCTTGGGGGCTGTCGAAAACGGTGAAGGCGGGGGTCAGCCTTTGCAGATTGTGCGGGCGATCGTAACTTTGGCTCACAATTTGGGGTTGAATGCGATCGCCGAAGGTGTTGAGACCGCCGAACAGTTAGCACAGCTTCGAGAACTCGACTGCGAATTAGCTCAGGGATATTGGTTTTCTCAACCTTTAGACAGTTTGGGTATCACTGAAATTCTGATAAATCTCGGTAATCTCAAGTCCGGTGAAGTACCAGCAATCCCGTCCCGCTTGGCGCCGGGGGATGCTAGCTAGGGGGATGCGACCTGTCCCAATTACCAATTACCAATTAGTCATTACCCATTTGCTTTGAGTGGAATCTCGATCGCAAATTCTGCACCGTGTCCCGGCGAAGAAGTGCATTTCAGCGAGCCGTTGTGTCTGTCTGTCACAATTTGATAACTAATTGACAAGCCCATCCCAGTGCCTTTTCCCACAGGTTTAGTGGTAAAAAATGGGTCAAAAAGTCGATTGCAGACAGTCTGTGTCATTCCCGGGCCGTTGTCAGCAATCCGAACCAGCACCCGATCGGGTTTTGGCATTTCAGTGCAGATACGAATCAGGCTGCGATTTTTCCGCAGTTGGTCGGCAGAAAGTCGCGCGTCTCTCTCTTCCAAAGCATCTAAAGCATTGCTCAAGATATTCATAAATACTTGATTTAGCTGTCCGGCATAACATTCTACTAACGGCAAATTGCCGTATTCTTTAATCACCTCAATTTCTGGATGATTTTGTTTGGCTTTGAGCCGGTGCTGCAAAATCATCAGGGTGCTATCTATGCCGTCGTGGATGTTGACTGCTTTCTTTTCCGCTTCGTCCATGCGGGAAAATGTACGGAGAGAAGCAACGATTTGCTGAATTCGGTCTGCACCGACTTTCATTGAAGAAAGCAATTTCGGCAAGTCTTTCATCAAAAAGTCGAGTTCAATATTGTCTACTTCCTCTTGAATTTCCGGGACTGGATTGGGATAGTGATTTTGGTAAAGTTCGATCAGGTGCAGCAACTCTTGAGCATAGTCGTTAGCGTGGCTGAGATTGCCGTAAATAAAGTTAACTGGATTGTTAATTTCGTGGGCGACTCCTGCCACGAGTTGACCGAGAGATGACATTTTTTCATTTTGAATTAACTGCGATTGAGTGCTGGTTAATTGCTGCAAGGTTTGTTCTAATTCGAGAGCTTTATTGCGCGTTTGGGCGTAAAGATCGGCTTGGTTGAGGGCGATCGCCAATTGAACTGTAATCGCTTGCAACAATTCTACTTCGCTGTCGCTCCAACAACGAACAGAACTGCAAGAGCAACAGCTAACTGCACTCATTACCCCGGAAAGTGCCTGCATGGGGATGATTAATATAGATTGGTAGCCGAGCGATCGAATGGTTTGTTTCCAAAGAGGATCTGGTACTGTTTCGACATCATCTACCAGCAGCATTTCCATCTGCAAGATCTCTTCTCCAAGAGAACCGAAGTCGGAAGCTGGATAGCGACCTGTTAAATCGGGAAGTTCGGGGAGGCGAGATTCTTTGATTGTCTCCCAGTAAGGTGCGTCTCCGTCGCAGCGATACCAGCTAAAGCTGCAACGATCGATCTGCATGAAAGCGCGAATTTGCTCAACTGCGACTGTAACAATGCTGTCGAAGTCGAGGGAATTGCGGATTTGAGCGGTGAGAATATTGAGCAATTTTTCTCGATCTGCCTGCTGTCTGAGTCGGGCTTCCGATCGCCTCAAGGCAATTTCTGCTAGCTTGCGATCGGTAATATCTTCGGTGACAGCTAATAGATATTGCGGTTTGCCATCAGCATCGAGTATTGCTATTTTCTTGGTGTGAAATATTCGGGATTCTCCGTGACCCGTTTCAATCTCTTCTTCGGCGATGTCTACAATTTGCCCGCTGTTGAGCACTTCCCGGTCTTTGGCTGTGAAAAAATCAGCTTGTTCTTTTGGGAAACAGTCGTAATCATTTTTGCCGATAACTTCTGCTGCACTGAAACCGAGCAAATCTTCGGCTGCCGGGTTCCACAGTACAAACCGCAGTTCTTGGGCATCCTTGGCAAGCACTCCTACGGGTATGGTTTTGAGCACAGATTCCATAAAATGTTGAGCCTGCTGCAGTTCTGCTTCTGTCTGTTTGCGATCGCTAATATCTCGGACGTTGGCAATGATGCTGAAATTGCCGTTGAGATGAATTCTGGAGAGGGCAACTTCTGCATCAAAAGTTGAACCGTCATTGGGACGCCTCGCTTTCCATTCGACGCGATTTGTTTCGCCGGCTAATACTCTTTCCCAAAGTTCTTCCAGGTTGTGAATGGGATTATCGCAGGTTGAATAGTCGTTTTTAATTGATAATTTTGTTGCTTGTTCCTGGCTCACTCCGTACATTTCTAACATTCGATTATTGACATCGAGAATGTTGCCTTCTAAATCGTGAATGAAGATAGCATCGTAGACATTGTTAAATATGGTTCGCAGGTTTTGTTCGGAAACTTGTAGCGCTGCTTCGGCTTCTTTTCGATCGGCGATTTCTCTTTCTAACTGGGCAACAACTTCGGAGAGTTCGGCGGTGCGATGGCTCACTCTGTCTTCTAACTCGGCTGCTGCTTGCCGCAGGGCGGCTTCGGCGACTTTGCGATCGGTAATGTCGATCGCCGTGCCGAACAATTTTAGCACTTTGCCACTAGCATCGGTTTCAGCGCGACCCAAAACGTTGAGATGCCGCAGCGTGCCGTCTGGACGGCAAAGGCGGAGGTCAAAATCAAAGGGGATGCCCGTTTCGAGTCCCCGCTGTATTTGAGTCCGCCACAATTCCAAATCTTCGGGATGGATCAGAGCGACCTGTTCGGCTAGCTTGGGGGCAAAGGCGGCCGGTTCGAGTCCGAAGATGCGGAAGAGTTCCTCTGACCAAGTGATGGTTTCGGTGGCTGCGTCGAGTTCCCAATTGCCGACGTGGGCGAGTGCCTGGGCTTCTTGTAGCTGCCGCTGGCTGTTGCGGATGGCGGTTTCGGCAACTTTGCGATCTGTGATGTCGAGCAAAACGCCGCAAAATACTATGTCGCCGTTCTCGTTGCGGGTGGGCATTGATTCGCCCTGCCACCAGCGAATCTCGCCGTCGGGCTTGACTATTCGCCCTTCGTAGTGCCAGGGAGAGAGATTTTCTACGGCTTCGTTGACGGAAGCGAGGTGGGCTTCCAAGTCTTCGGGGTGGATGCGAGAAATGAATGTATTTATGTCTTGCATCATTTCTGTTGCTGTGACGCCGGTAATATCGAAGATGCGATCGCTCATGTACTCAACTCTCCACACTCCCTCGCTGCTGCAAAATTGGAACAGAGCTCCGGGGATGGTGGCTGCGATCGTCCGAAACTTGGTTTCGCTGACACTGAGTGCGGCAAAAGTCTCTCGCAGTTCCGCCGTGCGTGCTTCTACTCTGCGCTCTAGTTCTGCGTTGGCGTGTTCCAATGCGGCTTCTGCGCGCTTGCGATCGGTAATGTCGGTAGCAGTGCCTGTGGTGCCGAGAGCGTTTCCTGTTTCGTCGAAGAGGGCGATGGCATTGAACATCAGGTGTTTGAGGCTCCCGTCTTTAGCGATTTGAGTGCTCTCGTGCTGGATAACTGATTCTCCGGCAAGCAGGCGGGCGAAAACTTTTAAATCTTTTTGGCTTTGTTCTGGTGTCACAAAGTCAGAGAACGGCCGACCGATCATTTCTTCTGGTTCGTAACCGTAGATATACTTAACTGCTGCGTTGACGAAGGTGTAGCGTCCTGAAGCATCGACAGACCAAATCATGTCTTGGGAGGTTTCTACCAGGCGGCGGTATTTGGTTTCGCTGGCTTTGAGGGCTTCTTCTGCTTGTTTGCGTTCCGTCATGTCGCGGGAGACGCCGACAGTCATGACGATTCGATCGTCTTCGCTGCGGATCGGTGTTTTGACTGTGCTCAACAGCCGCACTTCTCCGTCGTACCGCGTCGCCGGTTCTTCGGAAATTTGCAGAGTCTGTCCGGTTTCAAATACGAAGGCGTCATCTTTGATGTACTCGAGAGTATGGTCGGGATTGCTCAAAGGTGCGTCTGCGATTTCTTGAAGTTCCTCTTGAGTCATGCCGTAATAATCGCGAAATGCTTTATTCGCCCAGACGATTTTTGATTCAGGGCCTTTGACTAATACCATATCGGCGATCGAATCTAGAATTTGGTGATATTTTTTCTCGCTGTCGCGGAGTTTCTGCTGCGCGGCTTGGATTTCTGCTAATTGCCTCTGGGTTTGCAAGTGCAGTTCGGCTTGGTAGATGGCAACTGCTAAATGGTCGCCTACTTGTCTGGCAAATTCGATTTCGTCTTCTTGCCAATTGCGGGGACGGCTGCACTGGTGAATGCACAGCAATCCCCACAAATGTTGCCCTTGCAGTAGGGGTACGACTAAGTTTGCTCGGACTTGAAATTGCTTGAGGATTTTGAGGTGGTACGAGTTCAACTGGGTTTTGTAGATGTCGCTGACAGCTTGAACGTATCCTTTGGCATAGTTGGCTGCAAATTGTTGACCGAAGCAGTAGTCGGGAACTCTGATTCCCAAAGATGGGGTGTATAGGGGAAGTACCTCTTCGGAGACTACTTCGCCCTCGTTCCATTCGGATTCGGGAAGAAAGCGGTAGATGGCGACTCGATCGGCATTTAGGAGTTGCCGAACTTCGGTGGCTGTGATTTTAAATATTGTTTCTAAGTCTAGGGATTCGCGAATTTTGCCAATAACTCCCATCAGCGCTTGCAGCTTTCTAAACCAGGTTTGAGATTGCGTTTCTCTTTCTAGGTGAGCTAGTTTCTCGCGCAGGTTTGTTACTTCTTGATACAGGTATTTATGAAACATAATGCTCTTTCTTTAGTGATATTGCGGTTTGGTATTGAGGTTGATGGCATCTCAATCGCGATCGACAAGTTGAGCCGGGTAAATCAAAAGGGCAAAGGACAAATTCTCCTCCTTCTGCTAGCACTTAGCAGCTACTCAAGCTGCATTTCCGTATTTTTTCTAAATTGGGAGGTCGATCGAGCCTGTTAACTTCCGTATATTTACTGAAATAACTGGCGTAATTTGCTACTTCATAATTATCAATTATTGATAATTATGTTAACAAAAATTACACATAAACTGGGTTTCTTAACGTAATTAAGCCAGGGAATCTGCAAAAGTGGAAATCAGAAACCGCGTTTCATGACGGGATGGCGGGAGCATTATGACTAATTTTGACATTTTTTTCGTTCCCCTTTGGTTGCAACGATCACCTTTTTATTATTACCCCAAACTCTATCGAATGTTTCCTTGGTTTTGCGCTTGAAGCTGCTGTTGCAATCCCTCTATTAATTTTTTTTAAACTAGAGGCGATCGCCTTTTCTATAGTTGTCGCTAATTCTCGATTTATCAGTCCTAAGTTCCTTTTAATACACCCTTTCGGGCAATCCGATCTTTGAGATATTTTTGGTTGCATTTTAATTGTTTTATGCTATCGATTTGATTGTTCAAAATTATTAAAATCCACTGAAGCAAAGGTTAATTTTAGGTTAAAAAGTTGAGGTAGTTGCAGGTTAGGGTTAAATTAGCTCAACTCCATGGCGATTCCCTACACTTTGGGAACGCACCCGCGTTCGGAATAGCCTCGCTTGACGAACACTTTTTGCCCGATTTTTACATTTTTTGAGAAGTGTAGAAATTTTTAGATAATACCAAGGTTTACGGTATCACATTTTTGATTAAAGTCAAGGTATTTTCAGCTTGAGAAATAGAAATGGCGATCGCGAGGATTAAAGTTTGGGCAAAGTAATGATAAATTCCGTATCAACTCGCCTTTTGCTTTCTACCTTTAAAGTGCCACCGTGTTGTTGGGCAATAATATCGCGAGTGAGAGATAAGCCAAAACCGACTGCTTCTGCTTTTGTTTAGTAGTAAAACAAGCAGGGAAGATTTTTGATTTAATTTATAGAGAAATTATCATGCCGTTTTCGGGGAAACCAAGTTCAACTGCTTTTGCCAATTTTTGCATTTTTACCTAGTTTTTGATAGTAAAATTGACTGTTGACTTCTCGGTTCCTTTCTGCAAATTTTTATGTTTTTTAAATACACCATAACAAGCATTATTAATGATATTTATCAAAGCGGGATTGAGGTCGGAGAAGGGTACTTTCAAGAGAGCGATCGCACAGTCATACTCGTGTCATACTCAGTATAAATTATTATATTGAAGCGGCGAGCGATCGGCTGCTGCGATGGCGAACTGCTACCAGCTTAAAAAGCACTTTTCAGTATCGCCTTAGCTTCCTCAATATTGTGGGCAATCAATTTACCCGATTCAATAAACGCTGCTCTTTCGGTATCGCTGAGTTCGAGTTCTACTACCTGTTCGACTCCCTGATATCCCAAGCGGCAGGGAAGTCCCAAAAATATATCTTGCACGCCGTATTCGCCGTGCAAATAAACTGAGCAAGGCAAGAGTCGCGACTGATTGAGTAAAATTGATTCTACCATCAAGCAGGCAGAAGATGCCGGTGCAAAAAAAGCACTGCCAGTCTTCATCAATCCGACTATTTCTGCGCCGCCGTGGCGAGTCCGCTGTACGAGTCGATCGATCGTCCCAGCATCCATAAATTGAGAGATGGGAATACCGTTGACAGTGGAATAGCGGGGCAAAGGAACCATCAAATCGCCGTGAGAACCGATGACTGTTGCATTGACTTCAGCAATTGAAACGCCCAATTCCATGGCAATAAAAGTTTGAAAGCGGGCGGAATCGACAATTCCTCCCATACCCATGACTCGGTGTTTTGGCAAATCAGCAGCTTCCCATGCTAAATAAGTCATGATATCTAGGGGATTTGTGACTGAGATTAAGATTGCTTGTGGAGAATGCTCGATCGCCTGTTTTGAGGCTTCGGTGACAATTCGAGCATTAATTTTAATTAAATCTTCCCGATTGATACCGGGTTTGCGCGGCAATCCGGCGGCAATTACTATGATATTTGAGTTTGCCGTATCTGTATAATCATTTGTACCGACAATTTGGCGATCGTGGCGTTCCACTCCCCTTGCTTCCATCAAATCCAAAGCAACCCCCTGCGGCCAACCCTCCACAATATCTAGCAATACTACATCTGCCAGATTTTTCTCGGCAATTCGCTGGGCTAACGTACTGCCGACTTTGCCTGCACCAATAATTGAGACGCGGGTTGATGGAGAATTCATTGGATTTTAGATTTTAGATTTTAGATTTTAGATTTTAGATTTTAGATTTTAGATTTGAGCAATCAGCTTAATTGAGGAAAGGTGCGCGTTGTGCACCCTTCGCTACATTAAGAACAGTGATGTTTAGTTGTGGTGAGTTACTTAAAATCTTCGAGTTGGTCTACCCGCAGCCAAATATTCGGGGTGGGAACTTTGCCAAATTTGACGAAGGCATAGTCGCCGCGAACATCCATCACTTCGCCCTTTGTTTCAAAAATATACGAGGAAAAGCGCTGGTCGCTGGCTTTTGCTTCTAGACTGTTTTCCAATTTTTCGCGTACAGCGCGAACTATGCTGCCTTTCTTGATTGCCATAACTTGCTTTGTTTAGTTTAAAAAACTATACAAATTTTAATCTAGATTTGGCTGGAAAGGACTTCTTCTTGCTTCTGACATCTGGCACCCTTCTCGCTTAACAGGATTTCCGACCTGTTCCACAATAGTTCAACATTCTTGTGAGCAGGGTGCCCCGCCCGCCCCTGAAAACCTTATTAACAAGGGTACAAGATATCAGTTCTTCCTTCTTCCTTCTTCCCTCTTCCCTCTTCCTTCTTCCTTCTTCCTTCTGCTTATTGCTGACAGGCGGGGCAAAAATGAGTCGATCGCCCTGCTAATTTTATACGTTCGATGGTTGCGGAGCAAGTGCGACAGGGTTGACCGGCGCGATTGTACACCCAAGCGACGCCGCCGTAGTTGCCGTTGACACCTTGGACGTTGAGAAAATTGCTAAAAGTGGTGCCGCCGGATGCGATCGCCTTCTGTAAAACTTGAATAATAGCTGTATGGATGCGCCCAATTTGCTCTGCGGTCAAATCCGCGCACAGAGTTGTGGGCATCACTCCCGACAAAAACAAAGTTTCGTCTGCGTAAATATTGCCCAAACCCGCTATCAGTGCCTGGTCTAGCAAAGCTGTTTTTATGGGTCGCGCCCGCCGGTGCAGCTTGCGGGCCAAATATTCTGTTGTAAATTCGTCTGAAAACGGTTCGGGGCCTAAGAGTTTCAGACCGGTGACAGTGCTGGAAACCTCGGTTTCTGGTGGCACGTACCACATTTGCCCGAAGGTGCGCTGGTCTACAAACCGCAGTTCTTTGTTTCCTTCAAAAAACAGCCGGACTCGCGCGTGTTTTTGCAGGGGTTCGGATCTGTTCACCCACAGCAGTTGCCCGGTCATCCGCAGGTGAACGCCCAACCAGCCGGCTTTTGAAGGAAGGAGTAAGGAAGAAGGAAGAAGGGAAGACCTTGGAGTTCCCTCCCTAAATTCTGCCCCTTTCCCTTTCTCTCTTTCTCCTTCTGGGAATTGAGATAGTTCTGCCAGTAGATATTTGCCGCGTCTGTACCAGCGGACGATTGACTTTCCTTTGACTTTTGTCAAAAAATCGGTCGCAGAGATTGAGCGGGCGATCGTGCTGTTTAACAACACGTCGCCGCCCAGCATTTCTCGATCGAGGGTTGCTTGATTCAAACCCCGGCAAATAGTTTCAACTTCTGGCAGTTCTGGCACAATTAGCGCTGTTCTGTTCCTTGATTTGGCGCACCTTCGACGCTGCCGGGAGTTTCGGCACCGGGTTTGCTGTCCGTGGCAGTTTTCGGCTGCTGGGGGGCTCCTCCGCTGCCGGTTTTCCGGGTTTTTTCCTCTACCGTGGTTTGCTTGCCGCCTGTAGCTGCGGTTGATTTTGCTTTCGCTTTGGGGGCGGATACTTCCACTAATTCGCTTTGGGCGAAGTTGTTGGTGTTGACGCCGGCATAATTTACGGTGTTAAAGCGAACGATAACTGGGTATTTAATGCCGCTTTGGTCTACCGTAGCAACGGTGCCCACTTCTTGATACCAGTAGGATTCTTTGCGGAGAATCCGAACTGTAGAACCGCGTTGAACCATGAGCTTTGTTTCCTTTGCGATGAATAAACGGATAAAGCCATTTTTTTTACTCTAGTCGATCGCGCGGCGCATTTAAAGTCTGCAAGGGAATTTTTGCCTCCTGCGCCGTTTTTTGGTCGGATTTTTGTAAAGAAAAGTAAATACTTTGGTAAAGCGATCTCTCCTGACCAAAAATAAATAAACTCACATTATCCATCAAACAAAAGCAGTTCTATCGGAACTATAAAAAACTTTACAAATAGATACCGAGCCGGAGCACTATCTGCATTAAATAGGACAGTCCTGGACGCAAAAACCCGGTTTCTTTACGTAATTTAGTCATATACGCTCGCAGGTGACAACGAGAAACCGGATTTTTTGGTCGAGTGCATCCAAGACTGTAGGATTTACGCACGTAGTGCCAATCCCCCCACGCGCGGCGTAGCTGTCCCGCTATGGGAATCGCCCCGAACATAGAGCGTTTTGTAGGGGGAATCCCCCGATTTTAGATTTTCGATTTGAGATTTTCGATTGACTTGCGCGAGATAAATGCTCTTTCTTGAGGATTTTCGATTTGAGATGCTTTCGATTGATTCCACGGATAAATCGCGTGGCGGGTACCACCTTTGAAATTCGCTTGTCAGTCAGTCCCATCTAAAATCTCAAATCTCAAGTTGAAAATGGTATTAGTCACTCATCTCCAAATCTTTCAGTTTCCCCAGCTTTTTACCTAGCAGGATAGTTTTTCACAAATCATTTAGGATTGCTATATTATGGTTGGGAGCGCGGGTCTAGAATTGCATTTTTTTAAATTGGTATTTTTTTTAATTAAAAACCCGGTTTCTTCAAGAAACCGGGTTTTTAATCCACAGTATTTATCCGGGTGTCTGTGAGATTAATGACTCAAAGCGAATTCAGGTAATTTCGGCTCAGATGAACCATCGGGCACTACCTTAACCTGACCGTTTTCATCCACATCCACGATCGCGCTTTGGCCTCCCGTCAGCTTCCCAGACAGCATTTCCTCAGCCAGTACGTCTTCCAACAACTGCATGATTGCACGCCGCAAAGGTCGAGCACCGTAGCTGGGATTGTAGCCTTCTTTAACTAACAGTTCCTTGAACCGTTCCGTTACCGACAAAGTAATTCCCTGTTCAGTTAAGCGACTGAAAACTTCCCGCAACATGATGTCGCCAATTTGCTTGACTTCTTCCTTATTCAACTGGCGGAAGACAATAATGTCATCCAAGCGGTTGAGAAATTCTGGACGGAAAAACTGTTTGAGTTCCTCGTTGACCAAATTGCGAACGCGGTTGTATTTAACATCTGCAAAGTTGTCATTAAACTCAAAACCCAGACCGCCGCCGCCTTTTTCAATCACTCGCGAACCGATGTTTGAGGTCATAATCAGCAGTGTGTTCTTAAAGTCAACTGTCCGACCTTTAGCATCAGTCAAGCGGCCGTCTTCCAAGATTTGCAGCATCATGTTGAAGACATCGGGGTGAGCTTTTTCGATTTCATCGAACAGCACGATGGTGTAAGGACGGCGGCGGACTGCTTCTGTGAGTTGGCCGCCTTCATCGTAGCCGACGTAACCCGGAGGCGAACCGATGAGTTTGGAGACGGTGTGACGTTCCATGAATTCGGACATATCCAACCGAATCATGGCTTCTTCGGAACCGAAGAAATAAGTTGCGAGGGCTTTTGTAAGTTCCGTTTTGCCGACGCCTGTCGGACCGGAAAAGATGAAACTGGCGATCGGGCGATTCGGATTTTTCAAGCCTACCCGCGCGCGGCGGATGGCCCGAGAAACTGCGGTGACAGCTTCTTCTTGACCGATCAAGCGCTGGTGCAGCGTGTCTTCCATGTGCAGCAGCAATTCGGATTCGGATTCTGTCAGCTTGCTGACCGGTACTCCCGTCCAATTAGCGACGATGTTGGCGATGTCTTCTTCTGTGACGGTGGGAGAGGTTTTGACTTGGCTTTTGTTGATCGTAGCTTCGGCGATTTCGGCTTCAATTTCTAATTCGCGATCGCGCAATTTTCCAGCTTTGTCGAAGTCTTGCTCGCGTACTGCTGCATCTTTTTCTTTTGTTACTGCGGGCAGTTGCTTTTTGAGTTCTTTAACTTCGGGCGGGGTTTGCGAATTCATCACGCGGACGCGGGAACCTGCTTCGTCAATTAAGTCGATCGCCTTGTCTGGCAAAAACCGATCGTTAATGTACCGATCTGACAGTGTAGCCGCTGCTTCTAAAGCTGCGTCGGAAATTGTCAGTCTGTGATGCTGTTCGTAAGCCGATCGCAACCCGTACAATATTTCTATTGTTTCAGCAACGCTCGGTTCGCCGACTTTGATCGGCTGGAAGCGGCGTTCTAAGGCAGCGTCGCGCTCGATGTGCTTGCGGTATTCGTCCAAGGTAGTAGCGCCGACACACTGCAATTCGCCTCTAGCAAGGGCGGGTTTGAGCATATTAGAGGCGTCCATGCTGCCTTGAATTGCCCCTGCACCGACTAAGGTGTGAATTTCATCGATGACCAGAATGATGTTGCCGGCAGCGCGAATTTCGGCCATGATTTTCGCCAGCCGTTCCTCAAATTCGCCTCGGAATTTTGTACCAGCAATCAGCGAACCCATATCGAGGCTGATTACTTGTTTGTCTTCTAAAATTTCCGGGACGTTTCTATTAACAATCCGCTGGGCTAAGCCTTCGGCGAGGGCTGTTTTGCCGACTCCCGGTTCGCCTACTAACACTGGATTGTTCTTCGTGCGGCGGCCGAGCACTTGGATCACGCGCTCTATTTCATTTTCGCGACCCACTACGGGGTCGAGTTTGCCGGTCGCGGCTAACTTGGTCAGGTTTGTGCCGAATTCTTCTAAAGTCGGGATTTTGCGATCGCCGCTATCCCCCCTACCTCCGGGTACCGCCGCGACTTCTCCCACGGCACGAATTACCTGCGTGCGGACTCTCTGGCGATCGATTCCCAAGTTTTGCAGCACCTTCGCCGCCACCCCTTCATCGTCCTGAATCAGCCCCAGCAGGATGTGCTCGGTGCCGATGTAATTGTGGCCTAACTGCCGCGCTTCGTTCAGCGCCGTCTCAAAAATGCGCTTGACGCGAGGTGTAAAAGGAATTTCCGGCGGGAGGAACCCGGAACCTCTACCGATGATATTTTCGATTTCATTGCGCGCCTCTTTCAAGTTGAGGCCCATATCCAATAATACTTTTGCAGCGATGCCAGTGCCTTCGCCGACGAGTCCGAGGAGGATTTGCTCGGTGCCTACAAAATTGTGACCGAGGCGTCGCGCTTCCTCTTGGGCTAGCATGATTGCTTTAATGGCTTGTTCTGTAAAGCGTTCAAACATATTTTTCTATCCTACTGTCTTGGCGAGGGCTGTATCGCTGCTGGTGAGGAGCGATTTGGAACACTACACAAATTATAGATGTAAATTTTTGTGTATTTCCTTCTCTAACAATGTATCTTGCTAAAGAGGTAGGGACAGTGTGGAGAGCCGAATAGTAGGGGTGTGGTTGCCGTCCGCCACCAGCGACTATTAATTGAGAATAATAGTAGCAAAATGGGTTTGTTCCATAGATACTATAATTTTTATATACAAATATTATATTCCACTAAATAAAAAAATTTTTTACTTTAAGTAGACCATTTAACTAAGCTAAGCATATAACTGTTGGGCTGTCAAGACTTTTGACGATTGACGGTGGTCGTGCCCTCAGCCAACAGCCAACAGCCAACAGCGAACAGCGACTCGAATCAGATATATTTCCAACTCAGAGGAGAACTTGATGCAATTTCTTTCGCAATATCAAATCCACTCCACTCTCCACGAAGGTATCGAAACGATTATTTATCGAGGAAAAATCCCCACCCACCAGGATACAACCGTACTCAAAATCCTGAAAGCTGAATATCCCACCCTCGATGCAATTACCCGGCTCAAGCACGAGTATCGCATTCGCCAACATTTAGACCATCCAGGCATAGTTAAAGTCATTAGCCTAGAAACCTTTGACAACCGTCTCGGCTTGCTTTTAGAAGACTTTGATGGCGAATCTCTCGATCGCCTCATGTCCAGACAAAAGCTCGAAGTCATCACCTGTTTGAGGTTTGGTATCCAACTCATAAAAGCCTTAGAATATCTGCACCTTCAAAAAATTATTCATAAAGATATTAAGCCTAGCAATATCATCATCAACAGCCACACAGGAATTATTAAACTGACAGATTTCGGGATTGCTTCGCGATTGTCCAAAGAAAATCCCCAAATTAATATTAACTCGATAGTCGGCACTTTTGCTTATATGTCTCCCGAACAAACCGGGAGAATGAACCGCACCCTCGACTATCGCACCGATTTTTATTCCCTCGGAATTACCTTGTATGAAATGCTGACAGGTCAATTGCCATTTACGAGTAACGATCCCTTAGAAATAGTTTACAGTCACATAGCTTCTCAAGCTATTTTACCGCATAAAATTAATTCAGATATTCCACCAGCTATTTCACAAATTGTGATGAAATTGATGGCAAAAAATGCCGAAGATAGATATCAAAGCGCAGGCGGATTGTTGGCAGATTTAGAAAATTGTTTAAATCAGTTAGAAACTACAGGTCAAATAGTAGATTTTACGCCGGGAAACTTAGATATATTGAGTCAGTTGTTGATTCCTCAAAAATTGTACGGTCGGGAAACACAAGTCAGGGAACTATTGGCTGCATTTGAACGTGTAGCTAATCCCTCCAAAGAAATTTCTTCCCATTCCCAAATTGAAATGATCTTAGTTTCTGGTTATGCAGGTATAGGCAAATCGGCCGTAGTCAGCGAAATCCAAAAACCCATAACCAGACAGCGGGGGTATTTTATTTCAGGTAAATTTGACCAATTCAAGCGGAATATACCTTACGCATCTTTAATTCAAGCTTTTCAATCTTTGATCCAACAGTTACTGGCGGAAAATAACAAAAAATTACAAGATTGGCAAGATAAACTTTTAGCCGCACTCGGTGATTCCGGGCAAGTAATTATTGACGTAATTCCCGAACTAGAATTGGTAATTGGCAAACAGCCTGCCGTTGCGGAACTTGCCCCAACTGAAGCACAAAACCGCTTTAACAGGCTATTCAAAGAATTTATCCACGTATTCGCGCAAAAAGAGCATCCATTAGTCATATTTATCGATGACTTGCAGTGGTCAGATTCAGCGACCTTGAAATTAATGGAATTGCTGGCGACTGACCCCGATAGCAAATATTTACTATTAATTGGAGCCTATCGAGACCATGAAGTTAGCTCTACACATCCTTTAATGCAAACAGTAGAGTACCTTCAAGAAACGGGAATTATTCTCAAGAATTTAGTGCTGGAACCTCTTTCTTTAACCCAGGTGACTGAGTTAATTTCTGAGACATTGAATGACTCAGAAAGAATTCAACCTTTAGCGGAGTTAATTTGGAATAAGACTGGTGGAAATCCTTTTTTCTTAACGCAATTGCTCAACACTCTTTATCAAGAAAAACTTTTGAGATTTGACTTTACCCGGCTGCTGTCTCCCGGAAGAAGAGGGGAGTGGCAGTGGAACCTTGAGGAGATTCACGCTATTGGCATCACAGATAAGAGTGTAGTTGAACTGGTAGCCAGTCGGATTCAACAATTGCCAGAGACTACACAACAAGTTTTGAAATTGGCGGCTTGTGTTGGGGATAAATTCACTTTAGATGTTCTCTCTACTGTCAACGCAAAATCTCCATCAGTCACGGCGGCTGAACTCTGGGATGCTTTGCAAGCGGGGTTAATACTTCCATTGAATGAGAGTTACCTCATTCCTTTATTTTTAGATGGAGAAGCAGGATCTAATTTAACTTTCGATTGTTCGCGAATCAGCTATAATTTTTTGCACGATCGCGTCCAGCAAGCTGCATATTCGCTGATTCCTGATGATGAAAAGAAAGCCACTCATCTTAGCATCGGTAAATTGCTGCTTGAAAATACGCCCGCCGATAAAGTAGAAGAGAAAATTTTTGATATTATCAACCAGTTGAATGTAGGAATTGATTGTCTCACTCGGCAATCAGAAAAAGATGAGTTAGCAGGATTAAATTTAATCGCTGGACATAAGGCAAAAGCAGCTAATGCTTACGAACCCGCTGTTAAGTATTTGAATGCGGGAATGTCGTTATTAGCACCTGATAGCTGGGATCGCAACTATAGCATGACGCTGCGGCTGTATGTAGAGACGCTGGAAGCGGAATATTTAAACACCAACTTCGAGCAAGCAGAAGTTTTGGCAGAATTGGTTTTGCGATCGGCTAAAAACCAGCTTGACATAGTGAAAGTGTATCAGCTAAAAATCCTATTTTATCAGGCTCAAAGCCAGATGCTAAAAGCTGTTGAAACAGGTCTAGAAGTGCTGGAAATGCTGGGAGTAAACCTATTAGATAACGAAACCATTGCAGTGCCAAAATTGCCGCGAATTGAGGAATTAGAAAACCTGCCAGTTATGACAGATCCTTATCAACTGGCAGCTATGGAAATCATGACAGCCCTCTATCCTCCTGCTTATATTGCCAAACCAGAAATTGTGTCCTCCCTCGTCTTGACTATGGTCAATCTTTGTATCGATCGCGGTCATTCAGCATTAGCCGCTTTTCCCTATACTCTTTATGGAACGATCCTGTGCGGGACAGAAGGCGACATCGAAGCTGGCTACTACGCTGGACTAATCGCTTTAAAGCTGCTAGAACAATTTAATGCTAGCCAACAAAAAGCTAAGGTTTATGTAATGTTTAATGCTGCTATAAAAATCTGGAAAGAGTCTACTAAAAATACACTTAATTCATTTATAGAAGGAATGAAAATTGGTGTGGAAAATGGCGATATAGAATGGGCAGTTTATAATTGCAAGCACTATATTACAAATTTGTTTTTGGTGGGAGAACCGCTAGAATATGTGAAAGATAAACAAACCATTTATATGGATTTTTTGCGAATAAATAAACACGAATTTGCCATAGGTTATGCTCAAATTTGGCAAGGAATTGCTTCAAGCTTAAGAAGCCAAACAGCAGAGCAAGTAAGGTTAGGTAGCTCCATGTTGGATGAACCTGCTGTGATGTCGCGTTGGCAGAAAGAAAATAATCGAATGTCGCTGTTTGCAGCTTATGTTGCTAAATTGATGCTGCTTTATTTATTTAAAGATTATGCTGCGGCTGTTGCCAGCGGTAAATTAGCGGCAGAATACGCAGATGGGGCGATCGGCTTAATCACTGTTGGGGTACACAATTTCTACTATTCGCTGGCCCTCCTCGCTCACTATCCTGACAGTGACGATCGAGAAGCATACCTAGCTATTGTTAACTCTAATCAGCAAATTATGAAAAAGTGGGTCTACCATGCACCCATGAATTATCAGCACAAGTACGAGTTAGTTGAAGCTGAGAAAGCGCGAGTTATCAGCGATAAACTGGCAGCAATGGATTATTATGACTTAGCTATTAAAGGAGCGGCTGCTAACGGTTACATCCACGAAGAAGCATTAGCTTATGAATTAGCGGGAGAGTTTTATCAATCTTTGGATAAAGATATCAGTGCTCGCTCTTATGTGAAAAAAGCTTATTATGCTTACATCCGCTGGGGATCTACAGCCAAAGTTAAAGACTTAGAATCTCGTTATGATTATTTAGTCGATCGCCATCAAGAAGCAATATACAACAATATTGTCACGACTACCAAAACTACTATCAACAATAGTTTGGTGCTGGATCTACCAACTGTTGTCAAAGCATCTCAAGCTGTTTCGAGCGAAATTATTCTCAGCCGCTTGCTAGAGAAACTCGTACAGCTTGTGAAGGAAAACGCAGGCGCTCAAAAAGTATTATTTCTTGCCAAGACAGGTAATCAATTATTCATAGAAGCTGCGCTGACAGGCCAGTTTGATGATGTAACCGTGTTACAATCTCTCCCGATTGCCGAATCCGATATTCTCCCAATTTCCTTGATTAACTATGTAGAAAGAACCCAAAAATCCTTGGTTTTAGATGATGCTACCCGAACAGAGCAATTTCAATTTGACCCTTATATTGCCACCAATCAACCCCTATCTATCCTGGTATTGCCAATTATCCATCAAGGCAACCTTACGGGAATTTTTTATTTAGAAAATAATTTAACAAAAGGTGCTTTTACTAGCGACAGGCTTGAAATTTTGGGAATCCTGTCTGCACAAGCAGCTATTTCTCTAGAAAATGCCCGTTTTTATACTATTCTGGAAACGCGAGTAGCGCAAAGAACTGAGAAATTGCAAACTGCACTGGAAGAACTTCGCCACACTCAATTGCAGCTAATTCAAAGTGAAAAAATGTCCAGTTTAGGGCAAGTTGTCGGGGGAATTGCTCACGAAATTAATAACCCGATTAACTTTATTTATGGAAATTTATATTACACCAATGAATACGCTCAAAACTTACTAAATCTACTACGTCTATACCAAAAAAATTACCCAAATCCCGTGCAAGAAATAGTAAATGAAACAGAGCAAATAGATTTAGATTTTTTGATTAATGATTTCACTAAAATGATAGATTCAATGAGATTGGGCGCTGCAAGAGTTCGCGATATTGTGCTGTCCCTGCGAAACTTTTCTCGGCTAGATGAATCAGATAGAAAATGGGTTAATATCCACGAAGGTATCGATAGCACCTTGATGATTTTGGATCGCAAATTAATTGATATTCAAGTAATCAAGCAGTACGACAATTTGCCTTTATTGAACTGCTATCCGGGAGAAATTAATCAGGTATTTATGAATGTACTGACCAATGCGATTGATGCTTTTTGTCGGAAAAGAGGGAGTGAAGTTGACTCCACACATACTCCGACAATTCATATTTGCACTGAAGTCGCGGAAGGCAATCAAGTAGCGATTCGCATTGTTGATAATGGTGTGGGTATGACTTCGGAGGTGCTGGGTAAAATATTCGATCCATTTTTTACTACTAAACCGATAGGTAAGGGGACTGGTTTGGGATTGTCTATCAGTTATCAAATTGTGGTAGAACAACATGGAGGAAAGCTAATTTGCAAGTCGGAACCTGGAGAGGGCAGCGAGTTTACTATACTGCTTCCGTATTGATTAATTAAAGCCATCGTGAAAGCAACTGTTCAATTACTTTCACAAAGCCGATCGCAATTTGAATCAACGGCCAACCTACAAAACAAATGAACACCGCCCAGCGAGTTTGAATATCCAAACCTTGGCGAACCGCCACAATTACAGCTAGCAAACTCCACAGGGCTAATATGCGCTCTATTCCTTCTCCCAACAAGGGAATTAAGGTTAAAAAATTCAGCGCTTGGGGGGCGTAGGCAAAGCCGATCGGAACCAACAACTCCCCATAAGTTACGTGTCCCGGCTTCAGCCACTCCCCGATTTTAAAAATAGTGAAAGTCCAAAAATAATAACCACCCGCGACTGCCAAACCCTCTATCAAAAGTCCTAGAAATAATACTGATGGCTCAGTTCGGTTGATTAACAAGATGACAGCACTGCCCAACACGCGGGACAGCGCAGCTAAAATTACAACTGTTAAAGCTATTCGCTTAGTTCTGCGAGTGTAGGGAGTTTTTTCGTAAAAATTGCCGTCCAAAGAAAGTGCGTTCCAAAGGGTTGCGCCCAAACCTGCAATTGAATCTTCTCCCTTCACGTTGAACTCCTGCTCCTCAAGATAGTTGACAACTTTTACATAATAAGCTCTAATACAGCAGAATCACCGAATTATTTCTACGTAATTAGCTAATTAATTGGCATTCTACCAGATTTTATTAAATGTTAAGATTCATTTTAAGGATACTTGCATGGCTGCGCGGGGGAAGTTTAAATTTGCTGCTCGTCGCAGGTGTAATTCTAATAATTTGGGGCATTCTTTCCCCGGTGGGAACTGTGATATGGTGGCTGAATCAAAGTGCCGAAACTTTTGGCATCAAGAAAAATCCGCCGGAGATATTGCCCTCAAACAAGGGCAATTTAGAAGCCCGCCAGTCTTCGCGGCTCAGTTGTTATATCATCTTTTTACCGGGAGTTGGCGATTTTTCGGGGGACGAATTAACCCCTGGCGAAGAGTTCTTTCTCAAGCGTTTAGTTAAAAGTCACCCGCAGTGCGTAGCAGTGGGCGATGTTTTTCCTTACTCAGCTTCTAACAAAAGTTTAGGAGGAGAGCGGTGGCTAGCTCCTTTTTGGCGGTTTGCAGAACAGACCAAAAGCGGACCGATTGCGGGGGATATATTCATCAAAATTCGCAATCTCTGGAGGTTTGCAATTTCTCTAGATTATCGCTACGGCTTTGCATACAATCAGGGAATTGCTAATGCAATTATCGAGCGCATGAATGCTAAATCTCCGATTTCAGTTAATCCTAAACAACCTTTGAAAGTTATTTTAATTGGCACAAGCGGCGGCGCACAAGTTGCTTTGGGTGCTACTCGCTATCTTAAAGAATGGCTGAAGGCAGAAATTACGGTTGTTTCGGTTGGGGGCGTGTTTTCGGGAGAAAATGGTTTTGCAGAAGCCGATCGCATTTTCCACTTTCGCGGCACTCGCGATTCAATTGAGGATATTGGCGGCATAGTTTTTCCGACTCGCTGGTACTGGTACGCGACTTCTCCTTTCAATCAAGCTCGTTTGCAAGGCCGCTATGCAGAAGCTTTGAGCGGCCCTCACAAGCACGACGGCGATGAGGGATATTTTGGCGAAAATCGGGCGGCGGAGGGTCAAAAGTATGTAGATATAACGCTGGACAAAATTAATCAATTGCCTGTTTGGTCTGAGGGTGCGTCTGATTGATGAGTTTTTGCATATTCGATAAGCTGTCGCGCATTTAAATTGTATATTCAGGGCGGGCGGGACGCCCACCCCACAAGAATTGATTTTTTTTGACATACAATTTAAATGCAGCAACAGCTTAGTCATTAGTTATTAATTTTGTGATTGTTCGCTGCCTTCGAGTCTCTACCTCCAATTCGCAATTCCCGATGCCGGATGCCCAATTCCCAATTCCCAATTCCCAATTCCCTATTATCAATGTCTCGACCAACATTATATATTGCCATCACGAATCACGGATTCGGCCACGCTGTCCGAGTCTCCTCCGTAGCTGCAAAAATTCAAGAATTAAATCCAGATATTTTACTAATTATCACAACAACAGCTCCTCGCTGGCTGCTAGAATCTTACATTGGCGGCGACTTTATCCACCGTCCCCGCGCTTTTGATGTCGGAGTCGTGCAAGCTGACAGTTTGCATATGGATAAAGACGCGACGCTGGAAAAATTGCGGGAAATTCGGAAAAAGCAAAATTCGCTAATTGCCAGCGAAGTTAATTTTATCAAGCAAAATCGGGTGGGTTTGGTGCTGGCAGATATTCCTCCTTTGGCAACGCGAATGGCGGCAGCGGCTGGGGTTCCCTGCTGGATGATGAGCAATTTCGGGTGGGATTTTATCTATCGAGATTGGGGCGGGGAATTTGCAGAAATGGCAAATTGGATTGGTGAGTGTTTCGGAATGTGCGATCGACTTTTTCGTCTTCCTTTGCACGAACCGATGGCAGCTTTCCCCAATATTCAAGATGTTGGCTTGACAGGCGGCAATCCTCGCTACAGTAACGATAAAGTTCGGGAAGTATTCGGCATCGAAACACCCCTGGAAAAAACTGTATTGTTGACTTTTGGCGGACTGGGTTTAGAAGAAATTCCTTATCAAAATTTACAGCAATTTAGCGACTGGCAATTTATTACTTTTGATGCGGGAGCTCCCGATTTGTCGAATTTGATTAAAGTCAAAAATCAGGAGTTTGCACAATCTTTCCCGATTTTACCGCGTCCTGTCGATATTATGCCTGTCTGCGGGCGTTTAGTTTCTAAACCGGGATACAGCACTTTTGCAGAAGCTTTGCGCTTGGAAATACCTGTTGTTTCTATCATGAGAGAAGGTTTTGCAGAAGCGGCGGTGTTGCTGGAAGGGATTAAAAATTATGCGGAACATCAAATTGTGACGGCGGCGGAGTTTTTTGAGGGGGATTGGGAGTTTTTGCGACAACCGCTGCATCTGCCGTGTTTGCCGGATAAATTGGATAAAAATGGTACGGAGGCGATCGCCCAAGCTGTTGTAGATTATTTTACATAAGGCTATTTGAAATCGATCCTGCACAAACAAAGTCGGCGCAACGCCAGACTGAAGAGTCTTGCATCAGTCTCATCCAAAATCTAAAATCTAAAATCCAAAATCTAAAATCGAATGTCTCACTATCAACAGATCCTCAAAATTAAAACTACAGGGAAGTCTCTGTGCAACATCACTCCTAAGATAGAAGATGCGGTGGCGAATTCAGGTATTCAAACGGGACTTTGCAGCTTATTTTTGCGCCACACTTCTGCTAGTTTGGTGATTCAAGAAAATGCTGACCCCGATGTACTTAAGGATTTGGCTAACTTTTTGGCTAAACTGGTACCGGAGGACGATCGCTACATTCACGATGCAGAAGGCCCAGACGATATGCCGGCCCACATTCGCACTGCGCTGACTCATACTTCCGAACAAATCCCGATCGATCGCAGCAGGTTGCTGTTAGGAACTTGGCAGGGAATTTACCTGTGGGAACACCGCCAGCGGGGTCACATTCGCGAATTAGTTGTTCACGTCAGCGGCACTGGATCGGAATTTGTACCTCGCTGATTTTAGTTGCTTCCGGCGTCATCGGGGAATTGTAAAAGAAGCGGCGCGGCGGCCCGACTATTTCGTATTCGGGATGTTCTTGAAGCCAATCTTTGAGTTTCTGGAGGTTATTTTCGTAGCTTTCCCAAGTGTAGGCCCCGCGCACGCCGATGCTGACAACCGTCATCGGCGAAGTATCCGTGATTTCTACAGCGGAGTTAACGCTGCTGGGGGCGATATTTGGTGCGGGATAAAGGAACGAAACTTCTGCTTGGGGAACTGCATTCATTTCCCCAGAAGTTCCAGTGTAGCGCGCTTCTACTGGCGTTGTCATCGCAATTTGGTTGTTGCTGATGTGTTGAAATAAGGGATTGAAGGCGATGCCAGTTGCTTGTCGCAAATCGCCTGCGTGGGTGTAGGTGACAGCCCGGTACTGAGGATATTGCTTAACTTCTATGACCCCAATCTGTGCGGGTTCAGGGAATCCAGTAGGTAATACCATTTGAGATTTAAAAGTTTAGATTTTACGTTGAAGAATGGGGAAGACTGACTCCGCAAGGGTTTGGAACTTGCTTGCAGTTGCATTATTTTTGGCAACTGGTATAAATAGGCTGAGATTGTTTGCAGACAATCGTTCAGGTGGCACAATTAGTTTAGCAGTTATTTAAGGCGCTGCTAACTATCGATCGCCTAGAATTAGTTTAGAGATTATTAATTAACCTCGTAATAATACGGACGGCACTGACTAAGCAGAGAAAGATTAATCTAGTTGTGCTTGAAAAATTGGCGTTTTTCAGGCGTTTGCTATTTGTGTCGGAACATATTCCGCTGTTGGGCCGATCGATCTGTGCGTTCTCAGTTATTGAGACGCTTATCGGGTTCAGTAACGCCTATCAATTATACCGCTTTCAGGGAATGACGTATGAAAAAGATTCTAGTGATTGAGGACGAGCAACTAATTCGCGAGAATATTCTCAAACTCCTCAAAGCTGAAGGTTTCGACGTGACAGGTGCAGAAAATGGGGCACAAGGTTTATATGCGGCAGTGTCAAATCTTCCCGACGTGATTATTTGCGACGTGATGATGCCAGAACTTGACGGTTACGGGGTGCTGGTGGCCTTGCGATCGAATCCTCTTACTGCTACAGTACCTTTTGTTTTTCTCACCGGTAAAGCGAATCGCTCTGAAATGCGACAAGGTATGGAATTGGGAGCAGATGATTACCTGACTAAACCTTTTAGTAAAGCTGAACTTGTGGGAGCGATATCAAGCCGCTTGAAAAAACAAGAAGCTGTCGCCGAACAGTACAATAATTTGCGATGGCAAAACGGGGCCTTAACCCCAGATAGCGCCCACAAATTACAGCAGATAAAAACAAATTTGTGCAACGCCTTGGAACGTGAAGAATTCCAAGTTTACTATCAGCCGCAAATCAATGTCCAGACAGGTAAAATTATGAGCGCAGAAGCTTTAGTGCGCTGGCTGCATCCAGAAAAAGGGCTGATTTCGCCCGCAGAATTTATTCCCGATGCCGAAGAAACTGGCTTCATAATACAATTAGGCGAGTGGGTTTTGCAGACAGCTTGCAGGCAAATGCAAGTTTGGCACAATGCTGGTTTTTCGCTGCGGGTAGCGGTGAATCTGTCGCCGCGCCAATTTCACCAACCGGATCTGTGCAGCAGAGTTGCCCAAATTTTAGCAGAAACTGGTTTGGAACCGAGCAGTTTGGAATTAGAGCTGACAGAAAGTTTGATGGTAGAGGATGCCGAAAGTGCGATCGCTGCTTTGCAACAATTGAAAAATTTGGGAGTTTGTATATCTATTGACGATTTCGGAACCGGGTATTCTTCTTTAAGCTATTTGACGCAATACCCCTTCGATACTTTAAAAATCGACCGCTGTTTTATCAGCAATATCACCGATGGTTGCACAAATGCAGCGATTGTGAAAGCTATTATTGAAATGGCGCACAGTCTCTGTCTTGAGGTAATTGCCGAAGGAGTTGAAACCGAAGCAGAAAAAGATTTTCTCTGCCGTTACGAGTGCGATACAATGCAAGGATATCTGTTCAGTCCTCCTTTGGTGGCAGCGGATTTTGAACGGTTGCTGCTGGAAGGAAAATAGAAGAGCGGTTAAGTCAATATTTGTCCGATAATTAAGTGCGATCGGGGTGGAATATGGTTGGAGAATCCAGCAGTAACGTTGACTCACTCAAATCAAGCAATAAAAAATCTAAGGATGTTTATATAGCTGTTCAATTATCTATAGTGATAGTTTTTTTAGCTATTATGTCCAAATTTTTTGTTATTATCAACGCTGGAGAACGGGGCGTGATGATGCAGTTTGGTCAAGTGCAAGACCAGGTACTTGGAGAAGGAATTCACGTAATAGTTCCCATAGTTGATACTGTAAAAAAATTGAGCGTCAGGGTGCAAAAACAGGAAAGCTCCGCTGAAGCTTCCTCAAAAGATTTGCAAGATGTTTTCACAGATGTAGCGCTGAACTGGCACATTATCCCAGAAGAAGCTAATGCTATTTTTCAACAAATAGGTGACGAAAAACAAGTGGTAGATTGCATTATCGCTCCGGCAGTTGAAGAAGTATTAAAAGCAGTAATGGCAAAATACACGGCTGAAGAAATTATTACTAAACGGGGAGAAGTTAAAGCGGAAGTTGATAATTTTTTGACTTTGAGGCTGGTTACATATCACATTGCAGTTGACGATATTTCTTTAGTGCACGTTCACTTTTCTGAGCGGTTTAGCGATGCGGTGGAGGCGAAACAAATTGCCGAACAGGAAGCAAAAAAAGGGGAGTTTTTAGCGCTGAAGGCAGCAAAAGAGGCAGAGGCTAAAGTGAATTTAGCTAAAGGGGAAGCTGAAGTGCAAAGATTGCTGCGAAACAATTTGACTCCGGAACTGTTGCAAAGGCAAGCTATAGAAAAATGGAACGGGAAATTGCCGCTGATTGTTGGTGATGGGGGTAAAAATTTATTGGATGTGAAAAAACTATTGAACAGCGGTAATTAAGGTAATTAGATATCTCCCATAATTCTTGTGGAACAGGCATCCTGCCTGTTCAAAACTTGCTTTTTAGGAGATGTCTATTAAGTGGGGACACGGCACCGTGCCTTTCGTCGTGTCAACTTAACGTACAACCAATAGTCCGGCAAGGGTTGAAACCCCTGCCTCAAAGCTAAAGTCGTCTGAAGACGACTAATGAGTTCTTCAGTCCTCTTTGAGAGGACTTTAGCTATTAGACAGGGGTTTCAACCCCTGGCGGAGTGACGGGCGGACGGAAGGACTGGGCGGACTGACAGCTTAAGTTGACACTAATAGGCTCTTGGAGTGTCCCTACGCGGATCTTACGAATCCCCAGGAAATTGAATTAATATCTGTTCAAAAGCTTTAGTAATTCCTGTTTGAAAACGCTGTCGGTGCTTCAGTTTCAAAACGGGTTTAATTATTTCAAGACATACATTTGAACTTGCTTGGCTATCTATAATTTTAATCGATCGCAGTGTAGATAGCTGCAATTCTTTTTTTACCATCAATTCAGGAATAGCCGCGGCACCTGTGCCGCTTTCCACCACTGCTTTTACCATTTCGCTGCTGTTCAAAACTAAAGTTACATTCAATTCATGGGGATTAATGCCCCAACTTTGCAAAGCTTGTTCCAACATTTGCTGAACTCCAGAACCAGCTTCTCGCATCACCCAATCCGTTTGCACAATTTCCGTTAAACTCACCTCTGCACGTTCAAACCAAGGGTGAGATTTGCCAACAACAATCAGCAAGCGTTCGCTGCCTATAACTTCTTCTTCCAGAGTGTTCTTAAGCGAAGCTTTGATGTCTCCGGTCACTAAACCCAAATCAAATGTTCCCGTCGCCGTACCCGCACAAATTTCTTCGGCATTTGCAAGAGTACAGTTCACGCAAATACCGGGATATTGCTGTTTGAACTTGCTAATTTTATCAGGCAACCAATAATTGCCAATAGTCAGACTGCAACCCAATTTTAAATCGCCTCGCTGCAAGTCGTTCAACTCCCGCAAACCTCTCTCAGTCAAAGCAACTTGGTCGAGAATTTTCTGCGTTTCAACTTGCAGCAACTTCCCGGCTTCAGTAATTTCGATGTGGCGGCCGATGCGGTGAAATAGTTTTACTCCATATTGTGCCTCTAAGCTTTGGATTGCCGCACTGACAGCGGGCTGAGTGATGTAAAGTTCCTCCGCCGCGCGGCTGAAGTGCAGGTGTTCCGCGACAGCTAGAAAAACTCGCAGTTGGTCAAGCGTCATTCCGGCCATTCTGAGTGCCCCTTTACTAAATACAGTTATTTTTTGAAATTAAAATCTTTTGCGGCTTAACTTTGACTTGAACTTTTCGAGTCTCTGGTACAGGCTGGAATTGCCAAAAAAGCACGGTTGCCAGCCGGTAATTAATGTTTCCTTTTAACTTCAAGGGTTTGGGCTGGTGGCGACAGATAGGTCTCGTCTTCCAACAGTTCTTTTGCCGCGGCACAGCATCACTTGTATTTATTAATTCGATAAAAAAGACCATTTGATTTTACCTGTCAAGAGCCTTAAGGTGATACTTAAGCTTCTAATGCAGGGCCCGATGCTGAAACAGCACTGACAAGTTGAAGCCGATCGCCAAAAGTCGATCGACCAAAATAGAGAAGATAAATGACCAAGAAAACGAAAAAAAATCAGAGTGCACACGGCTTAAAGCCGGACTGCCTCTCCTTCGGGGAGGTTTTAGCTCAATCCTTTGCCGTTATTGCACCTACAACTATACCCGCATCTAATCTAGGGTTAATTGTCGCTCTTTCGGGTAACGGGACTTGGCTGAGCTTTCTCATCGGCTTGATAGGCCTAGTATTTGTCAGCATCAATATCAACCAATTTGCGAGTCGATCGGCTTCTGCTGGTTCTCTTTATTCTTACATTGTTAAAGGACTTGGCCCGACGGCCGGCGTAATTTGCGGCTGGAGTTTGGTACTGGCTTATCTATTTACTGGGATGTCAGTTTTGTGCGGTTTTGCCAACTTTACGGGTAGTTTCATCGGTCATTTAGGCATCCATCCGTCACCGATTACGCTGTTAGCGATCGGGGCGGGCGTTGCTTGGTATGCAGCTTATAAAGATATCCAACTTTCAGCTATGGCGATGCTGTGGCTGGAGGGGGCATCAGTGGCGGCAATTTTTATTTTGGGAATCATCATCTGGGCGCACAAAGGTTTTGCCCTGGATATGTCGCAATTAACTTTGGAAGGCGTAACTCCGGGGAACATAGCGACGGGACTTGTATTAGTAATGTTTGGTTTCTCAGGTTTTGAAAGTGCTACATCTCTGGGCGACGAAGCGAAAAAACCCTTAAAAAATATCCCCAGAGCTGTCATGGGCAGTGCTGTTATGGCAGGCTTATTCTTCATTCTGATGACCTATATTGAGGTTTTGGGTTTTAGCGGTACGGGAGTTTCTATTACTAATAGTGAAGAACCTCTGACTTTTCTATCGCAGCAAGTCGGCATGGGTTGGCTGGGAGAGTTAGTGGCTTTCGGCGCTTTATTTAGCTTTTTTGCTTGCGTCCTCGGCAGCATCAATCCAGCGGCGAGAGTGTTTTTTATGATGGCGCGGCACGGTTTGTTTCACTCTTCATTGGGTGTAGCGCATTCATCTAATAGAACTCCCCACGTTGCAGTAACGATGTGTACATTTCTGACATTTTTGGTTCCTGCTGCGATGTCTCTGTTTCACATCAAACTGTTCGATTGTATGGGTTATTTAGGAGCACTTTGCAGCTACGGATTTTTAACCGTGTACGTCTTAATTTCGATCGCAGCCCCGGTTTACCTGCACAAAATTGGTAAATTGCGCGTGCGGGATGTAGGGTTTTCGGCTGTGGCGATCGCATTTATGATGATTCCGATTGCGGGCAGTGTAGGCATTCCAGGCAGCACTATGTTCCCACCTCCAGAAGCTCCTTACGATGCGTTTCCTTACTTGTTCTTGATGTATTTGGTTGCTAGTTGCGGATGGTTTGTCTTGCAGCGGCGGCGTTCTCCTGAACTGGCGGGCTCGATGCAGCAGGGTATTGACGCAATTCATGCCAAGTTCGAGGAAGAAAATGCAATTTACGGCGGTGTTCGATTGAAAGCAGTACCGATCGACAACAACAGCTTTGATTAGTAATTCGTAGTCCGGCAGGGGTTTCAACCCCTGCCTCATAGCAAAAGTCCTCGCTATGAGGACTAAAGATGATTGATAATTTATTCGGCAGATGGCTGACAATTTATTCAACAGATGGCTAACAATTTATTCAGTCCTCTGAAGCGAGGACTTGAGCTTTGAGGCGGGGGTTTCAACCCCTGCCGGACTGCGGGATCGACGACCAACCCTAATGCGACATTGACTCTGATTTTATTCAACGATTTCTCCGCGAGAAAACCAGCCTAAAAACCGATCGCACAAATTAAGGAGACACAGAAATGAATGAATTACTAACAGCAATTTCTACTGCTATGACAGCTTTTACAGCTACGAATCTTGACGATATTCTGATTCTGCTGCTGTTTTTCTCGCAGGTGAATGCAGTATTTCGGCACAGGCATATCGTCTTCGGTCAGTATCTGGGCTTTAGTGCACTGGTTTTGGTTAGCCTTCCCGGCTTTTTTGGTCGCTTAATCTTTCCGCCAGATTGGATCGGAATGCTGGGTTTGCTGCCAATCGCGATCGGGCTCAGCCGCTTGCTGAATCCAGAAACTGACGATTCGGAAGCTGAGGCAGAATTAGAGCAATCTGAGAACTCTTTTTTTAGCAGTTTTCTGTCTCCTCAAACTTACAGCGTAGCAGCGGTGACGGTGGCAAATGGAGGCGACAATATCGGGATCTACGTGCCGCTTTTTGCTAGCAATACTTTAGAAAGTCTGGCGGGAATTCTAGCTGTATTCTTCGCGATGGTGGGCGTTTGGTGCTACGCTGCTTATCGGTTAATTAAGATGCGGGCGATCGCGGATACTTTGACTCGCTACGGCAATCAGCTTGTGCCTTTTGTTTTGATCGGATTGGGAATAACGATTCTGGTTAAAAGCGGCACTCTGGCAAGCCCAACTTTAAGTATAATATCTTTAGTCGGTTGCGCTTTCTGTTTGATAACTATGAGCAGAGGTAACGCCAGCGAAACAGAAGTTTAAAAAATTTGCAGGGACAGCACATGAATTGGATTGCAGCAGCGATTATTGCCGGAATGACATCTTTTGCCGCAACCAATATCGACGATATGGTGATTTCGATGCTGTTCTTC
Source organism: Microcoleus sp. F4-D5 (assembly GCF_036704885.1). Classification (NCBI taxonomy): domain Bacteria; kingdom Bacillati; phylum Cyanobacteriota; class Cyanophyceae; order Oscillatoriales; family Microcoleaceae; genus Microcoleus; species Microcoleus sp. F4-D5. The sequence continues at coordinate 37,720 of NZ_JAUBSX010000027.1, forward strand.
GCCCAGGTAAATGATTCTTTCCGCCCCCGGCATATCTTTGTCGGTAAGTACCTCGGATTTGCAGCGCTGATCGCTGCTAGTTTGCCCGGTTTTTTTGGCGGTTTAATTGTTCCGAAAGCTTGGATTGGCTTGCTGGGTTTGGTTCCGATCGCGATCGGCATCAGTCACTCAGTCAAGAGAGAAAATGAGGAAAACGACGTACAAGCGGTATCCGGCGAACTTAACCGCGAATCTAATTCACCTGTGTCAAAACTAGCAAATCTTTTCAACCCCCAAACTTTGAATGTGGCTGCGGTAACAGTGGCCAACGGGGGTGACAATATCGGCATTTATTTGCCGCTGTTTGCTAGCAGCGATTTGCCTAGATTGGTGGTGATTCTGGCAGTTTTCTCGGTGATGGTAGGTGTTTGGTCTTATGCTGCTTACCGGTTAACTCGCCAAAGGGCGATCGCCCCTATTTTGACTCGCTATACCAAGGCTGTTGTCCCTTTTGTCTTGATTGGTTTGGGAATATTCATCCTGATTGAAAGCGGTAGTTATCGGCTGCTCCCGCTATTTTAATTTAACTAATGATTGGCCAAATTTCCGCTACTTTCATCCCTCTATAGGTAGATAACTTGCTATAAGTCACAAGTCCTAACTCATCACTTTTTCCTTAACAATTGTTTGCTTAAATTTTGCGTTAAAGAGCTTGAAATTTATGAACAAATATGCTAAGTTAATAATGAAGTAAGTGACCAAGCTAAAAGCAGCTTCAAACTAATTTAGCCTCAAGTATTCACGCAAGTTGACACCATCTTTTGAGCTAGCAAATTGCCAGAATTAGGCAAGAATATACCTATCTTTTCAATAAATTATGTAGTGGTGAATCAAACTCAGCTAAAAGCTTGAGGAGGAATCCATAAAATATCTCCCGAACACTTCGCCACTACCCCACGCCGCTCGAATTTGACAAGAGGTCTAATCCTAAAAAACTAGATTTTTCGATTCTGCCAAATTGGGTTTTTCCGGCAAACCAGTTAAAGATAGTTCGTTTTTGCCTAAGTCCTCAAATAGCAAGCAAACAGAAAGTTGAAAAAAACCTGACAATCTAGAAAAGGAGAAACATTGTGAAAATCTTCAAATTTGTTTTAGTGCTGTTGGTAATGACCGCCAATTTAGTATTCGTTCCCCCATCCTGGGCCGATGCTCCAAAAACGCCGAAATATGCAAGCAATCCCGACTACATAGAGGTGACTGAAGCTCTGAACACTTTCAAGGCAGCGAAAGACGCACCCAATCTCGCCGAGACTTATACCCCCGAGCAACTTCAGCAAAAAATCTCTCAATTGGAGTTTCAAAAATACACTTTAGAAACTGGAAAACCTTGGGGTCAGTGCCGCAACGAGACAGGAAAAACCCTGGCTGTCTACGGCCCGAAACGCAAAAAAGCACCTTCTTCTTCTTACGAGAATGCTCTTTATTTTCTAGCTGACGGTCAAACAACTGAACATAAATGGGATTGCGATGGAATTTATCTACCCAGCGATATCAAAGCAACCGATTTAAGAACGACAGATCGACCTTCAGAAGAATTGACCGGCGGTCTAGCTGTTAAGATAGTTGACGGAACTCAACTTGTAGCGAGAGCTAATCCCGATACGGGGGCTGTAGAATTCAACGTTCCTACTGCTAAAGTTTTCAAGCCCGGAGATGCGAATTGGTTTGTTCCTGACGTGACTCAGACTTACATAGATACGCAAGTTCCCAACGCACCTACTGAGGAAAATGATTAGTTTTGGTGTAGTTGTAATGCGATCGGCGGTGTAGAGATCGTGCAACGCAAAATCCCGCCGGGATCGCTCCCGGCGGATAATCGTCCCAGCGAAAGTATATCGGTTTACCTTCATATTTGGAGTTAATATTAAAAGGTTGCATCTATGCTATTAAATTGGAAATCCACGAAATTAAATACAGAAAAGATTAAGCGACCAAATCCGTCGCGGGTGCGGGATCACTTGGCAAACGAGCGCACTTATTTAGCATGGATGCGGACAGCAATATCGCTGATGGGTTTTGGCGTAGTTATCGTGCGCCTTCGCGCCTTCCATCCCCCTCTGCTGCCAACTCCAGGCAACGGTTGGAAGTTGGGTTTGCTTTTTTCAACAGTGGGTTTGCTGACTGTGCTCTTATCAACTAAGCACTACTTCGGCGTCCGCCACGATATCGATTACGATACTTATGAACCTACCGATCGCTGGGTAATTCTTTTCAGCCTCGCGATCGCCATCCTAGGGGCTGGGGTAATTTATTATATGTTCACCATTCCTTCTAGCTTAGAAGGTTTGATGGCACCTGAATAATGAGGCGAGTTTTATATTAATCTTAAAGAGTTCGATCGCGTGCAATTATCGTTCAAACCGATGCAAGTAGATGATGAGAAACCACAGCAGCAAAATCTGTCGCGGGCGATCGATCGATCGGCAAATGAACGCACCTTCTTAGCATGGATGCGGGCCGCTATGGCACTCATGGCTTTTGGCGTCGTCATCATCCGGCTTCGCGTCGTGCAAATGCCCGTACATTACCGCGAGGCGATGGGGTGGAAGTTGGGTTTAATCTTCTCTCTAATAGGTTGGGCGACAGTCTTAATCTCAACTGTGCACTACTTCACCGTTCGCCACCAAATTGACAGCGATACCTACAATCCCCCAGACGGCATGGTTTTATTTTTCAGTTTTGCTGTGGGCTTATTGGGAATTGGAGTAATTTATTCGATTTTGGCAGTCGCCCTGGGCCCAAGTAGTCTTGTAATACCCGATTGATTTTGACAGGAGTTAACCATGAACAGCGAAACAGTTGCCACGATCGCTTCCATTCTGATCTTAGGTGCTGCTATCTGGGCAGCATTCGCAGTGCTGGAGACTGTCGCGAAAATAGTCCCTAAATTGCTCGGCGTGACAGTCGCGATCGGGCTTTTGCTGGTTTACCTGCAATTTTACTGGGGTATCGACACTTCATATCTCTGGCAAACTGTCAAGCATTTGCCTCAAACTTTCAATTTCTCGATCGGCGCATAAAATAGCACCTGTCAGCATTCTCAACAACCTCTCCCGGATAGATATTTTTATACCGGGAAAAAACTAAATTGAGCCGACTCAACAAAATACGGTAACTCGATTGACTTACTAGACATAGTTCTGCCGGGATGCTAAACTACGGTAAGTCGATCGAGTTATGAGCTATTAACGTGGAAAACGCTAAAAAAGTCAGTCAAGAGTACCAGCTTGCAGGACAACTGACCCAACAGTTGCCAGAAGCTAAGGGCTTTAAGGAAATCTGGTTTAAAAAAATCAGAGGCGGGTTGCTTCTGGCAATTGGATATTTGCTATCACCGCTGTGTTGGTGGAACGACATATTTTTCAATCTGCCAATTGCCTACGCCTTTGGGTATATCTGTAGTGGGCTTTCCCCAGATTTACTGTTGCCTGGCACAATTGTCGGCTACTGGCTTTCCAATATTGTTGGAATTCTGTTGATGCAATTCGGGGCTGTAGATGTTTTTGCAGACAAACCCAAGGAAAAAAACCTCAAAAAAGAGTTATTGACGGGTTTAGTTTCCTCAACCGCCTTCACAATTGTCGTTGTGGCATTGATTCATTTTAATGTTCTCGATACTCCCGATTTTTTTTCCGGCCAGCAGTCGGTTAACCTGAGATCGGTTTTACCTGTGACGATAGTCACTTCAAGGTAAAAAGCAGAATCTAAACCATCAAGGAATCGAAGATTTTTAATCAGTTACACAGGTAGATTTAATCAAATCAGGGAGCTTTTACACTACAATTTTTGTAGCTTTGTTTATTTGCCTTTACTCACTTTCACCAAAATTTTTGTAGCTGAACGCGCGGTAAGTCTCAAGCGTTGAATAGCAAAAGTCCCGGTTAGAAATATTGAAATGCGAGTAATACTTTGCCTGTGTAGCTGTGTTGCCAAAGTCGCGCCAGTTATCTATTTGTTGGTTGGCAGCGCTTAATTACACAGTTTTTGGGCATAACCGTGAACTACTTATTACTATCCTTTCTCAGCTTTTTTGTGGGCATTATCGTTGGTTTGACCGGAGTTGGCGGAGCCTCGCTCATCACCCCAATGTTAATTTTTGTTTTCCAAATTCCAGCATCAATTGCTATTAGTTCGGATGTCGTAGCTGCTACACTGATGAAAGTTGTTGGCGGCTTCAAACACTGGCAGCAAAAAACCCTCGACTTGCAAGTAGTTAAGTGGCTGGCTTTGGGTAGCGTACCCGGTTCGCTGGCTGGGGTGTGGCTTTTACACTGCATCAAGTGCAGCGGAAATCCGAACTTAGAGTGCATTTTACTGCGCTGTCTGGGACTGGCGATCGCCCTAATTGTCGCTTTATCGCTGACCCAATTAGTTCTCAAAACATTTTTCCCTAATTTTAAATTGCCTGCACCCCCCGAATGGGACTTAAATACTAATTACGGCCGTATTTGTACTGTGAGTGCGGCAGCAATTTTAGGCTGCATAGTGGGAATCACTAGCGTGTCTTCCGGTGCGATGTTTGCACTGCTGCTGATTGCTTTTTTCCGCCTGGATACTTCTAAATTGGTGGGTACAGATATTTCGCAGGCGGCCATTTTGTTGATGTTTACATCTCTGGGACACCTCAGCCTCGGAACAGTAGACTGGAGTTTAGTTTTGCCAATTTGGTTGGGTTCGGTGCCGGGAGTTTTGGTAGGGGCTAAATTCTGCAAAATTATGCCTCAACGCCCGCTGAAGTTTGTGATTTACGGAATGTTGGCGATGGCTAGTTGGAAGTTGTATCAAGTCTGAAAGGTAGGGGTAGTGCGCCGCCCATTGGTGTCAACAATCCCCTACAAACTTTTGTATATCTTGTTTATAGCAGAGTCTAGATCCCCCTAAATCCCCCTTAAAAAGGGGGACTTTGAGAAGAATCTTTTCCCCCCTTTATTAAGGGGGGTGAGGGGGGATCGAGACTTCGATATAACAAGAGAGACGGTCGGTTTGACGTTAAGTTGTCACCAAGCCCCTACTACGTATTAATAATTGCTGACTAATGCTTCGAGTTCGCTGACTGTCGGCAATTCTAAGTCTTTGAACAAGACTGTACTGAGGTAGCGTTCGCCGTAAGAAGGCTGCACAAAAACTATCAATTTTCCTGCATTTTCGGGACGCTTGCCGACTTGAACTGCGGCACACAAAGCGGCGCCTGCTGAAATTCCTGATAACAATCCTTCTTCTCTGGCAAGCCGACGGCTGTAGGCGATCGCATCTGCGTCGCTAACTGCGATCGCCTCATCAATTAACTCTAGTTTCAACACTTCCGGGATGAATCCTGCGCCAATCCCTTGAATTTTGTGAGCACCAGATTTTCCTCCAGAAAGGACGGGGCTGCTGGCTGGTTCAACTGCGATCGCCTTAAAACTCGGTTTCCGCTGTTTAATTACCTCAGCAACTCCAGTAATCGTACCGCCGGTGCCAACTCCAGCCACTAAAAAATCTACTTTACCCTCTGTATCTTCCCAAATTTCCTCGGCCGTCGTTGCCCGGTGAATTTTCGGATTAGCGGGGTTGCGAAACTGTTGCAGCATGAAAGCGTCGGGGGTTTCTTCTACAATTTCTTCCGCCCGGGCGATCGCGCTTAACATCCCTTCATGTCCCGGAGTTAATTCCAACCGAGCTCCGTAAGCTTTCAGCATCGATCGGCGCTCTAAACTCATCGTATCCGGCATTGTTAAAATCAGACTGTAGCCTTTTGCCGCCGCGATCATTGCCAAAGCAATTCCAGTATTGCCTGAAGTCGGTTCAACTAAAATAGTTTTCCCCGGTTGAATTAACCCCGCATCTTCTGCCGCCTGAATCATGCTGGCAGCAATCCGATCTTTCACCGACGCAGCCGGATTCATCCCTTCCAATTTAGCCACAATTTGAGCAACTACTCCTTCGGCTTGCGGAATTTTATTGAGCTGAACTAAAGGAGTTTTGCCAATTATTTCTGTAACATCCTTAGCAATTCTCATGGCTTAATTTCTCTCCAGTTAAATGTAGTACATGGGATGTGCTTGTTTGCGAACATCCCGCTGTTCGCACAAATCTTGTAATGTGTATTTGCCCAAAACCTCCCAAGATGCCTGTTGAGCTTCCTGCCAGATTTCTAGCACCGCAGTTTTTTCTATTGTTACAGATTCCGAAACTTTTTGAGTCTGGCTGCTGCCCTCGCCTTCGAGTGTCGAAAACACCTCTAGCAAAGTAATCTGCCAAGGCTCTTTCGCCAGCAAATAACCGCCTTTAGCACCCCGCAAACTTTGGACAATACTTGCACGCCGCAGCACGGCAAGAATTTGGTCTAGATAGCGTTCCGGTATCTCTTGAGAAGCAGTAATTTCGTTCACTGTTAGAGGCGAATCCTTCGGGTGGTGGCTCGCCAGTTCCAAGAGCGCTAACAGCGCATATTCTACTCTAGAAGATAGTTCCACATTCCCCACTGGCGATCGAGTTTAAATTGTAGATTATATCATAGTACACAATCCCGGTAGATGTACAGGTGTTAATATATTTTTATTACAAAAATGGTTGGAGAAATCCCGTGAGCAACGTAAATGTAGGTTTAAGTTGTCGGCACTGTCGGTATTACGAGCAGCACGGGCACAGGGGCGGAAACTGCCAGATGCTCGGCGTGGCGGTACAGGGTGGCTGGAAAGCTTGCCCCTTCTTGGTTCCGCCCTTTGCACCGTCTTGGGAATACCCAGAAGCGGGTAGATCCCGAAAGTCTCAAATGTTTCAGGGAGCGAGTATTTTACAAGCAATACCCCCGCCTTAAAGTAACTGCTAAGTAGGTAGGCGGATATATGGTGTGTCATCGTTAAGTTGATTCATACTGAGATATTGCACCATTGTCAGTAGCCTGTAGGAGCGGGTTCGCCAACAGTTTTAAAGCTTGCAGATAGGTTACATAAACCCGCCCTCCCCCACTCAGTTCATAGTCACCTACTTGGCTGCAGTCAACAGGTGCGAGATATCGCATCTGTTGGCAGCCAGAAGAAAGGAATCAAGAGAAAGAAAAAAGCAAGGGCGATCGCACTTGCTTTTGAACTTATTGAGGATGCAAGGATTAAATTTAATTAACGCAATTTCGATCCAGATTATCTCCGGCCCAGAGCATTCTCAATTTGATCGAACATCGCATTGTCAGCGAAGAATTTCTGTTGCACCGCATTCCAACCGCCTACATCGGCGACAGTAAACAGTTTGCCAATTCTGGGAAACTTACTGCTAAATTCTGCAGCTACCGTCGAGTTAACAGGTCGAAAACCCGCTTTCGCAAATTCTCGCTGAGCTTCCGGCGTGTAAAGATATTTCACAAAAGCCTCCGCCACTTTAGTAGTGCCGTGTTTAGCTGCGTATTTATCAACTACAGCCACGGGGTTGTCAATGGAAATATTCACTTGGGGGATGATGAAAGGTTCAGCTTCGCCCTGCGCTTTTGCCAATAGAATTTCGTTTTCGTAGTTGATCAGTACATCGCCTTGGTTTTGTTTGTAGAAGGTATCAGATGCTTCGCGGGCATCTTTCGGAAGCACTGGCACGTTTTTGTAAACCTGGCTGACAAAGGTGCGGGCTGCTTGTTCGTTTCCTCCGTTTCGAGTTACGGAACCCCACAAAGCTAAAAAGTTCCAGCGCGCGACACCAGAGGTTTTGGGATTAGCAGTAATTACTTTGATGCCGGGTTTGGCTAAATCGGCCCAGCCTTGGATTTTTTTGGGATTTCCGGCCCGCATTACTAATGCGGCAACTGATTTGCTAACAATTCCGTTATTGGGTACTTCTCGTTCCCAACCTGATTTAATTAGACCGGCTTCTTGGATGCGATCGGTATCATAAGCTAAGGCTAAGTGTACGACATCGGCTTCCAAACCGCTAATCACAGCACGGGTTTGGGAACCGGAACCCCCGTAGCTTTGGCTGATCTTGACATTCTGGTTGTTTTCTCGTTTCCACTTCGCTACAAAGCCGGGAACAATCTTGTCGTAGGCGGATTTGGTAACAGCAAAGGAAACTAAGGTGAGTTCGACATCTTTTGGTTGCTGGCCGATCGCAGCATGAGGGATTAACCAGCTCAAGCTCAAACCTACTGCAAAAAAGAAAGCAAAAACTCTCAGTAGGAACGATTTCTGAAATTTGAGAGGCTGCCAAGAAATAACTGGCCAGGCACTTTTTTTCTTTAAGGGCTGCAAGACATTATCTTTGAGATGATGGTACGGCATTGATTGTGCTTAGTCCCTCTGATTTTTTATCATGTGGGTTGAGCGCACAATTAAGTGTAATGCGCTCGATATAGAGCAAATGCAGCCTAATGAGATTTGCCCGGATAATCTATAAGATTTCGCTGATGTGGCAATTCTTGTTAATGGCTCTAATGGCAAGATTGAGAGAGTGTTTTGCTAGCAATCGGGCGATCGCTCCTTGAGTGAGATCGCCACCTCTTTCTACTTAATCCCATACATTACACTGTTAAATACTTAATTTTTATAGACAAACAGTATTTTATTTTAAAGGGCGCGCTTGACGGGAAAACGCGACCATCTGTAGGGACAAAGACTTTGCCTTTGTTCCTAGCCGCAGCTCGATCGCCCATTAATGCTGGAGATTAATTCTCAAGTCGCAAAAGCGATCGCAGTTTAATTCCCGCAACGCTACCCAACAAAGCAGCAGCAATCCACAGCCAACCGTGCAAACTGGTAGAAGCAATACCGCTAAAAAAAGCGCCTACATTGCAGCCAAAAGCCAGCAACGCTCCGTAACCCATCATGAAACCGCCGCTCAAAACGGCTGCAACTTTGGATAACGACAGGTTAGTTTTGACAGTGAATTTGCCAGCCAAAGCCGCTGCTAAAATTGCACCCAAAACAATACCAAAATTCATCACGGAAGTAACGTCAGCAAAGATGCCTTTTTGCAGGGATTCCAACTTGTCGGGAGTATTCCAAAACGGGTTAGTTGTTGGATTCCAACCGAAAGCGGTAGCAAGTTCTGCCGCCCACAAAGTAAACCCCCAAGTCACTCCCCAAGGGCGACCATCAATTAACAGTTTTACCCAGTTGAGAAAGGCAAGGGCAAAAGCTCCGGCAGCCAGAGGCCAAGGGCCGTAAAGCCATCGATTTTTGATGTGGGATTGGGGATTTTTGAGGAGAGAATCTGCTGTTACGGGTTGCTTGCCGTTGGCGCGATTCCACTGCCAGAGGGCGATCGCAATTAACAAAAATACGCTCAGTTGCAAGATAACTGCGGGCGTCCATCCCAATGTTTTTCCTAAAGATATTGGCGGCAGTGAGGGCAAATTCCACAGGTGTCTGGTCAAACTTCCTGCAAAAGAACCGATGCAAAAAGTCAGGAGGGTTAATAGCATTGACGTGCTGCCGGCACCAATTGTCCAAAGTGTGCCGCAAGCGCAGCCGCTGCCCAATTGCATTCCAATTCCGAATAGAAATGCGCCGATCGCATTTTGCCAGCCCACAGGCGCAACAGCCCCGGCTATTTTGTGTCCGAATGCCTCTCCTGATGCAAGTACGGGAGCAAAAAGTACAGTAGCAATTCCTAACATCAACAAGTGCGCTAAAACACCTGTAATATCGCGATCGGCAAATAATTTGCGATAGGCAGAAGCAAAGCCAAAACTAGCGCGATACAAGCTCGCACCCAGCAAACCTCCAATCAGAAATAAAACGCTCTGCCGCCAGCCGTAGGCGCCCAAACCGAGGGCACCAGCACCAAATAATGTCAAGACAATCGCTATAATCGGACGCTGCGATCGGGGCGGCGAAGTTTTTGTCTGCGGTGAAAAAGCAATTTCTGCGGTGTTGTTCACAATAAAATACCTGACTCCAGAAACAACCGTAAAGCGAGGCAGACTATTAATTTTAGCGCTAAGTTTTTCGCGGCTCCGATTTTTCATCGGGTTGTTCCGTTGGACTACAAGCAATAGAATACCCTGCTTTCCGATTCTCACTCACGGTTGAAAAACCAAATGCGATCGCGCTCAAAATTACGAACATTAATATCGAGATTTTTGCTGTTTTCATTCTACCTCTTCTGTCAATTTTTAGCCCAAATAGCTGTTAACTACAGATTTGTTTTCTACACTGCTTGTTCCGGGCCAGTTTCTACAGGCAAATTTGTCTGGCTGTATTCAGTCCAAGAGCCTTCGTATATCCTCACTTTCGGATAGTTTAGCAAGTGTTTCAAAACGACATATTGCAGGGTCGCTTCCCGTCCCGTACTGCAAGTAACGATGATGTCGCTATTGCGATCGATCTTTTTAGCTGCCAAAATCTGTTTGATTTCTTCTAACGACTTCAATTTGTGCGGATTTTCAGCATCTGTAAAAGTCTGCCAGGGAATGTTGCGAGCGCCGGGAATGTGACCGTTGCGCGTCCAGATTTTTTCTTCGCCTTGAAATATTTTTTCCGGTCTGGGATCGATGAATGTGACGCCTGCTTTGCCAATTAAATTTTTGACTTCATCAAGCGTTACTCGAATTGATTTGTTGTCTCGAACAGTTAGTGTACCGGCCGCGTATTTGGGAAATTCTTTTCTTACAGTTTGGGAAGCTTTGTAACCGCTATATCCTCCGTCGATAACTGCTATATCCGCGTGTCCCAATCGCTCCAATACGTAAGCAACCATTGTCGCACCCAGAACATCTCTGCCGTCGGAATAAACTGCGACGCGACTGTTATCTGTTACTCCGGCTCGCGATAGTAATTGCCCCAATTTATCCGGCGTTAAATACTGTACTGGCAAACCGCTGTCCGGGCCGCGCAAGGTGTTGTCGGCGATGTTGACTGCGTTGGGAAGATGCCCGATAAAGTAGTCCATTGGGTTGGTGCGGACATCGAGAATTCGCAGGTTTTTGTCGCTGGCGTTTTGGGCAACCCACGCGGGGGTAACGAATTGAATTTTACTTTTTGATTCCGCTGCTTGGCTTGGGAAAAATGGGAACAGAGGAATTGCGATCGCCAGCACCACTAGGACCGCAATTAATGCCCCTATTTTGTTTTTTTTGAATCGAGCTTTCAGGGATTTAGTTTTCATTTTCTTTCCTCTTGCATTGTCTCTGTCGAACAGCACGAAAAACTACTCACTGCTAGAGAGCCGATCGCTCTATTCACAAAACTACTTAATCTCGATCGATTTACAGTATATTGTAGGTAGAGTTTTTGATTGTTGCACAGACAGCCTCAGAAAGTCAATAGTTTTTTTAGTAGCTAAGGCTACAATAATTGATCGGGCGATTCCCTCCGAGCAAATTCGCGCGTGCGAATTTGCCCGTGTCAGTAACGGGCTAGAAGCCCGTTTCAAAAGACATTGATTCTACCCTTAGATTTCGTAGTGCCACACCTCAGAAGGTTGCAGAATAATTCGGTGGAATGGCAGACGATCGATCAAGCCTTGCTGCTCAAAATGACCGAGGGTGCGAGTGACAGTTACGCGACTTGTACCGATGATTTCTGCAATGTCCTGATGCGTTAAAATCATATCTATCAAATGTCCTTGCTCTACCTCAGAACCAAACCTCTTAGCCAACCAAGTTAATAGTTGATAGAGCATAAAATCAACTCTTTTGTAACCTCGTATTACCATAAATTTTTCAGCCTGCTGAATGTGATTGAGCAAAATATCTCGATTTAGCCAGCGATCGCCCAATAGTAAAATTGCCTCGACTTTAGTGAGGCATTCAATTTGAAAAGGATCGCATTTTGATATCGGTTTGCCGATCGTATCACCAGGCCCCCACAATCCCAAGGTGATAATTGTGCCATCTTCAAGCCACGTTACAGTTCGCACTACTCCAGTTTCAATTCGCCACAGAGCGTTGCTTCTGTTGGGCAAGTGCGAGCGGCGAGAAAATATATGTCTGCTCGTTTCATCAAAAGTTTTAGTGGAAATAGAAGCAATAGTCATAGCCAGTTACTGAATAAATTAAAGTTAGTTTGTAGCAGGGCAGCAGGATAGTGCGGGCAAAACTCTATATAAATTAAAACTTTACTAGATGCCTGCACCGTCTAAAAACTCTGTAATGAATAAATTAGAATACATGAACAATTCATGTTTTTCTGCCTGTTTTTGCTCTGATTCAGTTGATTTGATCGGAGATAGTTGAGATTTAAAAAGATTAACCTGGTCTTCTAAATCCTTAATTCGATCGAACAAAGCTCGAATTGCTTGAGCTTCTAAATCCGGTATGCCTTGAGAATTTTGAGCATCTTCTAACTGCTTTTTACGAGGGATGATGCGGCCGGGAATTCCCACAACTGTGCAATCGCTAGGGACATCCCGCAGCACTACCGAACCTGCACCAATCCGAACATTATTGCCAATTTGAATATTGCCTAAAACCTTAGCACCTGCTCCCACCACTACATTTTCTCCCAGCGTCGGATGCCGTTTTCCTATTTCTTTACCCGTGCCGCCAAGGGTCGCTCCTTGATAAATTACAGCGTAATCTCCAACGATCGCCGTTTCGCCAATTACCACCCCCATACCGTGGTCGATAAACACGCCCCTACCAATTTTTGCTCCTGGGTGAATCTCAATACCTGTTAAAAAGCGACTCAGTTGGGAAATCAAGCGCGGTACAAACGGCAGGCCGGCCGAATAAAGCCAGTGTGCCCTCCGGTGCAAAAAAAGTGCTTGCAGTCCGGGATAGCAAAATAATACTTCCAGCCAGTTGCGCGCCGCCGGGTCGCGTTCGTAAATAATTTGCAAGTCAGTGAACATATTTAGTCTCACCGTGTTTTGGTTATACAGTATCGGCCGTGCCGACGGTTTAAGCTGCCTAAAGCAGTCTTGATTCTGGCATTATTACATATAATACTGTAATCCGACCTAATTACAGTAGTTAATGAGAAAAAAATTTTTCCTTTCCCAGCCCCTTCTAAGCTGCCTCCGATATTTTCCGCGAAACAAACGGTAGTGCTTGTCTGACTTCTTGCCGCAGCGGAATCTCGATCGAGAATTCCGTCCCCAATCCCGGTGTCGAATCGCAGCGCAGCGTACCCTTGTGCTTTTCTACGACAATTTTATAGCTGATTGACAGTCCCAATCCTGTGCCTTTTCCTACTGGTTTCGTCGTAAAGAACGGGTCGAACAGCCGTTTTTTGACATTTTCTGCTATACCGGGGCCGTTGTCAGATATCCGCACAATTATTTTGTCAGGGACTAAATATTCTGTGGTTATGGCGATCGCGATCGGATTGGCTTTCGCTGCTTGGGGCCCGCGATCGAGGTTGTAACTCTCAAGGGCGTCGATCGCATTAGCCAGAATATTCATAAACACCTGATTTAATTGTCCGGCATAGCACTCTACTAAAGGTAAATGGCTGTAATTTTTAACAATCTCGATCGCGGGGCGATCGGCTGTAGCTTTCAGGCGGCTTTGCAGAATTAGCAGAGTGCTGTCAATGCCTTCATGGATGTTGACAGGTTTCATTTCGCTTTCGTCTAAGCGAGAGAAATTCCGCAAAGATTTGACAATTTGAACAATGCGATCTGCTCCTATTTTCATCGAAGACAGCAGTTGCGGCAAATCTTTGCTGAGAAAGTCAAAGTCAATATTTTCTAAATGCTCTGAAATTTCCGATGGAGGGTATAAATAGTGTTTTTGGTATAGTTTTACCAACTCCAACAAATCGCTACTATATGCGCTGGCGTGGTGGATATTGCCGTAAATAAAATTAATAGGATTGTTAACTTCGTGGGCAACACCAGCAACTAATAAACCCAAACTCGACATTTTTTCCTGCTGAATCAGTTGAGATTGAGTTTGTTGCAACTCTTGCAACGTTTGCTCTAGCTGTTGAGATTTAGCCGTGCGTTCTGCTGCAATCTTTTCAATCTTTTCGGTATAAGTTAACAAGCTCATTAGATAAAGTGTCGCCACCAAAGTTAAGATTGTCCCAAAAATTAAAACAGTCAAAGAACGCCAAAATCTTAGAGGATTAATGTACTCTGGCGTTAACCGCAGTTGCAGCAACCACCTGCGATTTTCAATATTGAGAATGCGGGTGCAACTACTGCCGTCCGGGCAGTAAGCTCTTTCCCCAATTTGGAGTTTATTTTTAATATTTTTGTCGGTGATGATCCTTTTAGTCTTCGCTTCGTAAAAAGCGAGAAATCTTTCTGCTTCAGGAGCCATAGCATCTTGCAGATACACATTGATAAAGTTGAGTTTAGTTTCCTGTAAAGCAGATTTAACAATAGCGTCAACCAGCAAAACCCCGAGAGTAAAACCTTTCAAGTTTTCTGGTTCCATCGCAGAAAAATTTGGCGGCAAGGCTGCGGGATCACCAGGAGAAATTTGACTAAAAATTGGCATAAAGACAAAGACGCTTGGTTGATTTTGTGAAGACCAGTTTTGGCGGTCAGTCGCGATAATTTCTTGTCTTTTTACGGCTTTTTCTAACGCTAGCCGATTGGCAGTCAAATCTAAACCTAAATCTACTTCATCAGTCAGGAATTGCGGCGAGTCAGAAACACGGGGCAGCCAAGCGATCGCCTTCAGGCTCGGATGTCGGTACAGAGCAGTACCAACAAATGTATTAATTTCTGGTTTTTTAACGCCGTCAAATACGCTGTAAAATGCTCCTGCTGCCCGAATTATTTCTAAATTGCCGCTAACATCTCTCTGAATCTCTGTAGCTATTTTGTCCAGTCGCTCTTGCAGTTCGGCTTGCATGGATTTGCATTCCCAATTGTACGCGACTGAACAGGCGATCGCAGACAGTCCCAATCCTGCACAAAGTGTTAATCCTGCCTGGATGTAACGGCGATAACCAACTAAAGTGTTAGTTGCTAAATTGAACAATTTGTTAGCATTCATATTTTTCGCTGACCTTTTTTGATCCTTCCCACTCAAAGCCTGGGAATGAATTTCAGGAGCAGGCTCCTCCGATTGGGAGCCACGAGACAGCATTACCAGGCACGAGCCTGGTAACGATGTAACAGCAGTGTTTTGTTGTAGAAGCTTCCCGATAGTATTTTGAGAAAGATACAGCCGTTGATTTAAATTGAATAAGCAGGGAAAGTCATCGCGTGTTTGGGCTTGACGTAAACCTGCTGATCTCGCGTTAACTGTAGAGAATCGAAGCGCTCGCGACTCACGTAAGCTGTTACTACCTGCTCGGATTCTAACACTAACTCGGTTTGTATTTCCCGCCCTAAATGAATGATGCGGCTGACTGTTGCTAATGCAAAACCCGACTCGGGCTTAGTTTTAATTTCCACGTCGTGGGGGCGCAAAAACACTACTTCCGAATGAGCGGCTCCATTATGGCGAGGCGCTGGGGCGTGGCTGGCGAACAAACCCGCAGCATTCGACAGCACATTGACAGGCCCAATAAAACTCATCACAAAAGCTGATGCCGGTTTGTCGTAAATTTCAGCAGGAGTGCCAATTTGTTCGACTCTACCTTTGTTCATCACCACAATTTCATCGGCTACTTCCATAGCTTCTTCTTGGTCGTGAGTCACAAAAACTGTGGTGATGTTAACTTCTTTGTGAAGATTGTGCAGCCACGATCGCAATTCTTTGCGGACTTTAGCATCTAATGCTCCAAAAGGTTCGTCTAGCAGCAGCACTTTTGGTTGAACTGCTAGAGCTCTCGCCAAAGCAACCCGCTGCCGCTGGCCCCCGGAAAGTTGCGAAGGATAGCGATCGCCCAAACCTGTCAACTGCACTAAATCCAAAAGTTCCTCAACCCGCCTGCTAATCGACCCTTTAGGAACTTTGCGAATTTCCATCGCAAAGGCAATATTTCTCCGAATGCTCATGTGTTTGAATAAAGCGTAGTGCTGAAACACAAAACCGATATGCCTCTCCTGCACCGACTGATGAGTAGCATTTTCACCGATCAGGTAAATCTCACCGCTGTCCGGCGGTTCTAGCCCCGCGATCATCCTCAGCAGAGTCGATTTCCCCGAACCGGAAGGCCCCAACAGCGCGACTAAAGAGCCCCTTTTAATTTCCAAACTCACGTTGTCAATGGCGTGGAAGGAGCCAAAGTGTTTCGATACGTTCTCAATTGTAATGCTCATGACTTTTTGTACCTATTTTAGGAGTTGATGGTATTAACTCCATATATCTGATCAATTTACAGTAGTATATCCTGAAATTAATATTTTGCAATACCTGTAACTTTTTGTATTGTATTTCGAGAGATCCTGATGGGGACGGCGCTTGAAAGTTGACGCTGGCGGGCCGTCTGAGTTAACCAGCGAGGGTTTCCAGATGTGGCTGTAGCCGTAAATGCGATCGTCGGAGAATAAGCCTTGCTGAAATTATGCAGAAACCGGGTTGGATGGACAAAAATACTGCATCATAACCTTTAAAACCTTTAATCCCCGTAAAAAACCCGGTTTCTTTGCTGTCGATCTATCTATATTTTACCGCTGCCGACAATTCCCCGACTCCCGGCGATATTAAAGATTTCATGTACAAATTGCTCAATCTGAGGTGCGATCGCACACAATTTAGATCACAATAGTTAATTCAGAAGCCAGCCAGCTTCAGCTTTGAGAAACTGACAGAATAGTAAATTCTAACGAGAACACCACTATGGGAAAACCAACAGGCTTTATCGAATTCTTGCGCGAATTGCCCTCCGAACTCTCACCAGTCGAGAGAGTCCACAACTGGGACGAATTTCACCTGCCGATGGATGAGGACAAACTCCGCACCCAAGGCGCGCGCTGCATGGATTGCGGCATTCCGTTTTGCCACACGGGCACAATTATCAGCGGCATGGCAAGCGGCTGCCCGATTAACAACCTCATCCCCGAATGGAACGACCTAGTATATCGCGGACTCTGGAAAGAAGCCCTAGACAGACTCCACAAAACGAACAACTTCCCTGAATTCACCGGCCGCGTCTGTCCCGCACCCTGCGAAGGCGCTTGCGTGCTCGGCATCAACAACCCGCCAGTCACGATTAAAAACATCGAAGCCTCGATAATCGACAAAGGCTGGGATGAAGGCTGGATTACCGCCGAACCGCCAGCCAAACGCACCGGCAAAAAAATCGCCGTCATCGGTTCCGGGCCCGCCGGTTTGTCCGCCGCCGCGCAACTCAACAAAGCCGGTCATTGGGTAACAGTATACGAAAGAGCCGATCGACCAGGCGGCCTGCTAATGTACGGCATCCCCAACATGAAGCTAGACAAAGAACAAGTCGTAATGCGCCGCCTGAAAGTCCTCGAAGACGAAGGCGTGACATTCGTCTGCAACACCGAAGTCGGCAAAGACTTACCAGCAGAACAACTGCTAAAAGAATACGACTCCGTTGTGCTCTGTACCGGCGCCACCAAACCCCGCGACTTGGGCATCCCCGGCCGGGAATTAAAAGGCATCCACTTCGCAATGGACTTCCTGACTGCGAACACCAAAGCACTTCTAGACAAGAGCACCAACGGCAACTTCATCTCCGCCGAAGGCAAAGATGTCGTCATCATCGGCGGCGGCGACACCGGTACCGACTGCGTGGGCACCTCCATCCGCCACGGCTGCAAAAGCCTCGTACAGCTAGAAATCCTGCCCAAACCGCCTTCAGAACGCGCGGCCAACAATCCCTGGCCCGAATGGCCGAAAGTCTACCGTCTCGACTACGGCCAAGAAGAAGCGGCAGCCAAATTTGGCGACGACCCCCGCGGGTATCTCACCACCGCCACGAAGTTCGAGGGCGACGAAAACGGCAATGTCAAAGCCGTCCATACCGTTGAGGTGGAGTGGGCGAAAAACGAGAAAGGGCAGTTCATTCCGAAACAAATCCCGGGCACCGAAAAAGTGTTGCCCGCACAGCTTGTGTTGCTAGCGATGGGCTTCCTCGGCCCCGAACAGCCCTTGCTGGATGACTTGGGATTGGAACGCGACGCCCGCAGCAACGTGAAAGCCGAGCACGAAAAATATACAACCAGCATTCCCGGAGTTTTCGCGGCTGGAGACTGTCGCCGGGGACAAAGTTTGGTTGTTTGGGCAATTAACGAAGGGCGGGGCGTGGCCCGGGAGTGCGACCTTTATCTGATGGGGAGCACTGATTTGCCGTAATTGGTAGGATTTACAGTAGGGACACGGCGTCGTGCCTTTCGTCGTGTCAACTTAAGCTTTTCGTCAGCCAGTCCTTCCGCCTACCGGGCAGTCCGCCAGGGAATGAATTCCCTGTCTAATAGCGAAAGTCCTCTGAAGAGGACTAATCAGTTTACCAGTCTTTTTCTCAGTCCTCTTAAGAGGACTTTCGCTTTGAGGCAGGGGTTGAAACCCCTGCCGGACTGAGGGTTTAACGCCCTTGTTGACAGCATTGAGGACACGGCAGCGCCGTTTCCCTACCCGATAATCTGTACTTCACTCGACTGAAAACTGGTATATTACCGATTAGTTTGTAGTAAGGAATTCAGTCCTTTCTTTTCTCACGGCTAAAGTCCTGACTGCGAACCTATTTTGCTAAAATACAAGTACATAAACAACTTAACTTTGATACATTATTCAGTTTTCCTGCAACAAATATACTAAATGAAAAACTTATGACTACTCATCCTATCAACCGCGCAACTACCCTCAAAACTGCTTTTCGAGTTTGTAATGTCGAACCATTAGAAGGCGATGACCTCGATCGCTATTATGTTGATTTATCAAAGGTTCGTAAAACAGAAGCGATCGCAGGTGTCAGTAATATTTTAGACTTTCAAGAACCCGAACAGTTTACTACAATCCTGTTTACAGGGCATCGGGGCTGCGGCAAAAGCACCGAATTGAAGCGAATTCAAAAGCACTGGGAAAAAGATTATCGCGTCATTTATCTGGAGGTGGACGAACAAACAGATATTAATGATGTCAGTTATACAGATTTCTATTTAATCGCTATCAAGCAGGTTGAGTTTGAAATGCGGGGGCTGGGGCTGAAATTAGATACTCGGCTGATGGATAATTTTGAGGCTTGGTTTAAGGAGGTCACTCAAGAAACAGAACAGACTGTGGAAAGTTCCGTAAGCATCCAAGGAGAAGCAACCTTGGGGCCAGAAGCTCCATTTTTAGCAAAGTTATTGGTTAAGTTACTGGCACAAATCAAAGGCTCAGATAAGCAGAAAAAAACTATTCGCCAAACTTTAGAAAAAGATATTTCACGATTAAAAGCAGATATCAACTTGCTGTTAAATGATGCTGTTAAAAAATTGCGAAAGAAGTTTCATAATTATAAAGGTTTTCTGATTATATTTGATAATTTAGACCGCGTTCCGCCCAAGGTGGCAAACCATTTATTTTTTGACTATGCTGCTCAACTTCAAGAACTGAACAGTACGATAATTTACACTGTTCCGCTTTCTGTTCTTTACTCGTCTCAAAATGCCATAAAGAATTTTGACTGTCCTCACATTGTCCCAATGGTCAATATTTATGAATTTAATCGAGATAGCTGTGACTTAAACTACAACGAAGTTAGCTTAAATGCTATGGCTAGTTTAGTCGAACGTCGCGTTGAAGTTGACAAAATCTTTGAGTCTCGCGAACAATTGCTGGAATTAGCAAAAGCCAGCGGCGGTCACGTTCGTCAACTCATGCAGATGATGCGGACGGCTTGCATAACCGCCAGCGGTCGCAGTCATGCTAAAATAATGGCTGAAGATGTTACCTATGCAGTCAAACAAGAACAGTTTAATTTTGAGCGGTTCATCCCACAAGATCATTATCCTGTTTTAGCTCAAGTTTGTTTGACGAAAAATATTAATAAAGATGAAATCAGTGAATTAATATTATTTAATCTTTCGGTTTTGGAATATAACGGCAAAAATCGATGGAACTATCCGAATCCGGTGGTGAAGCAAAATGAAGAATTCCAAAAAGCTCTTCGAGATGCCAGACAATCCAATGTTAACCCTGAATAATCGGGATTTAAAAATTGGGCAGTTTCTAGCGGTAAATCAGCAGGCCTTTACTGAACTGTTGACGTTTGTTGATTTTTCGGACAAGTTTACGATTGGGTTTGTAGAAGTTAATTTTAATGCAGAAGCTGATTGGTTAATTGAGGGTTTAAAAAATCATCCCATTTCTCAAGAAAATCAATTTGAAGTTTTGAATTTTGATGAAAATTTGCGCTTTCTCCGAGACGAAATTATAAAAATTTTACCGACAATTAAGCGAGAGGAAAATAAAGAATTAGTTTTAATTGTGCGGGGATTGGAAAAATCTATTGGCAAATTTGGCGAATATCCTCCGGTTTTACAAGACCTCAATTTTGTGCGAGATGCTTATAAAAGCAGCGTTCCGCATCCGATGCTGTTTGTTTTGCCGGACTATGCAATTACTCGTTTGGCGAAGTTTGCACCGGATTTTTGGGCGTGGAGATCGGGTGTATTTCTGTTTAAAACTACTCAAGCTACTAGAGATGAAGCCGTTGCTCGAACTCTCGATATGGAAAAAATTTTTAGGACATTAAACCCACCGGAGAAGAAAGAAAGAATAGAACTTTTAGAGTCTTTGTTGATGGAATACAGTCCGAGCCATTCTGGTTCTGAAAAAAATCCTAGTGCTTGCAGCAACATTTTACATCAATTAGGAGTTGCTTATCTCAGTCAAGAAAAGCCAGCTAAAGCGAGAGAATATTTAGAAAAAGCATTGGAGTTGACTGTTGAAACAAAAAATTTAGCGCTGCAAGCTCAAGTATACCAGGGATTGGGAGAATCTTATCAGCAAGAGCAACAATTTTTGGCGGCAGTGAATGCCTATCAAAAATCGCTGGAAATTGCCCGCAAACAGGAAAACCGCCACGGGGAAGCTAATGCTTTATATGGTTTGGGTAATGTCTTTCAGAAGTTGCGGGATTGGTCACAAGCAAAGGTTTTTTATCAGGAATATTTAGAGATTGCACAAGCAGTAGGGAATATTTACTTGCAAGCTATTGCCTATTTACTGTTAGGATGGGTAGCAAAAGAAATGTGGAATCTGAATGAGGCTGAGTGGTATTATCAACAAATTTTAGAAAAATTCAGTGAATTGCCAGATGTTCCCTTTGTTATGATAATTAGTTTATTATTGGGAGAAATTGAGCTAAAGCGTGGCAATTGGGATGAAGCGGAGAGATTGTACCGGCAATCTTTGGAATTGATGACAAAATTGGGCGATCTCTCTGGTATGGCAACTTGTTTGGGACAATTGGGAGATATTGAGCGAAATCGCGGTAATTGGGATGAAGCTGAGAGATTGTACCGACAATGTTTGGAATTAAGGACAGAATTAGGAGATCGCTCTGGCATGGCAACTTGTTGGGGACAATTGGGAGATATTGAGCGATGGCGTGGCAATTGGGATGAAGCCGAGAGATTATACCGACAATGTTTGGAAATTATGACAGAATTAGGCGATCGCTCTGTTATGTCAAGTAGTTGGGGAGTATTGGGAGATATTGAGCTAAAGCGTGGTAATTGGGATGAAGCTGAAAGATTATACCGACAATGTTTAGAATTTAAGACAGAATTGGGAGATAGTTCTGGTATGGCCACTTGTTGGAGACAATTGGGAGATATCGAGCGAAATCGCGGCAATTGGGATGAAGCGGAGAGATTGTACCGGCAATCTTTGGAAGTTGAGAGAGGATTGGGAGATCGCTCTGGTATAGCAAGTTGCTGGGAGCTATTGGGAGATATCGAGTTAAGACGTGGCAATTGGGATAAAGCGGAGATATTGTATCAGCAATCTTTGCAATTAAGGATAGAATTAGGAGATCGGTCTGGTATGGCAATTTGTTGGGGACTATTGGGAAATATAGAGAAAAATCTCGGCAATTGGGATGAAGCTAAGAAATTGTACCGACAATGTTTGGAATTTAAGACAAAATTGGGCGATCGCTCTAATATAGCAAGTTCGATCGGTTGTTTGGGAGAAATCGAAATGCTTAGGGGGAATTTAGATGCGGCAGAACCACTTTTAAAAGACTATTTAGCGAAATTCCAAGAACTGGGAGAATCTAGCAACATTGCGGAGGCTAACTATGATTTAGCACGACTTTACCGCAAACGTAACAACCCAGAACTTGCCGAACAACATTACAACACAGCCCATCAAATCTTTCAGCAATTGGGAGCCGCGAAAGACTTAGAAAGAATCGAGCGAGAGTGGGAATCCGATTAAGTTCACTCAATAAATGCCGCAGGCGATAGGTGGAAAAACTCAGCTAATTTCTGAATTTGACTCACCGTCAGTTCCCTGTTACCATTCAACACCTCAGCCACCAGAGACTCAGTAGCAAAAATATCAACCAAGTCTTTTTCTGAAAGCTCAGCTTCAACCATCAAAGCCTTGAGCAATTTAATCCCCTTCAGCACAGGCATTGGCTCATGTTTTTGTTCGTAATCATAGACAAGAATACCCAGCACATTTAAGTAATCTCGGTCATCTTGCGTCAGTTTTCGGCGATCCAAAATATAATTAATCCGATTTTGGGTAGCAATTAACTCAGCTTCACAACTAATCGGACGCGGGGGAAAAGCTACGATTAGCTCAATGTAATCGCTACTAGGAGTTTTCAAACCAATCGTCATTTTTCCAATTCTCCTTGTCGTATTCTGAATGAATTAATACACTGCGGACGAATACTATTTGGTATTCATAATCAATAAAACAGATTAGCCGATAATTATTGCCACCAATATTAAAGACTGTAAAATTACCTACTAAGTCAGCGGAGGGAAAGACTTGGCGTACCTCGACAAAATTTTGCCATTCAGCCTCAGAAGTACGCTGATACCATATTAATAGACTTGGTTCAGCATTGGGGTGTTTTTCCCAAAATTCTCTCAGTGGTTTTCGGCTGATGACACGCATTAGATAATTATTTTATTCCTTGCTTGATAAGTATCATAGCTTTTAAGGTGCGTCAGCTTGGAGATTTTCGATTATTGATACAATTGTCGAAGCTGACACACCCTACGATTCCACCACCAATCAACCAAAATTCAACGGATCGACATCAATAGTTAAACTAACAGAACGCGGCGTGCGATCGCGCAATCCGATCAAATCCGACAAATCCACCGACTCATCCAAAGGCAACTTCAGCAAAATCTGCCACCGATAGCGATTTGCCACCCGCATAATCGCCGCAGGTGCAGGCCCCAACAACTCACACCCCGGTACAGACAATCGCTCAATATACTCATGACAAACAGACGCCAATTGTACCGCCGTCACCGCCACTTCCGCCGCATCTACACTGCTCAACCGCAACAAAATCAGCCGCCCCGAAGGTGGATAATTCAGCGCCGCCCTTTCCGCCAATTCCGTCTCCACAAAACCCGCATATTCGTGCCGCCTAACTGCTTGAATAACCCGGTGTTCTGGAGTGTAAGTTTGAATAATTACCCGCCCCGGATCGTCGCCTCTGCCCGCACGGCCCGCGACTTGAGTTAATGTTTGAAAAGCTCGTTCGCTTGCCCGATAATCTGATAAGTTCAGCAACCCGTCAGCAGACACAACTCCCACCAATGTTACTCCAGCTAAATCTAACCCTTTCGTCAGCATTTGCGTACCCAACAAAATGTCAGCTTCCCCATTAGCAAATTGCGTTAACAATCTGCGGTGATCGCCCTTATTTCTAGTCGTATCGCTGTCAAACCGGATTGCCCGCAATTCTGGAAACAATCTCGTTAATTCCTGTTCGACTCGCTGAGTGCCGCTGCCAAAGTTTTTGAAGTAAGGAGAACTGCATTCAGGACAGTTTTGAGGGTGTCGTTCCGTATGGTTGCAGTAGTGACAGCGCAATATTTCTGCTGTCGCTTCGCCGACGTGGTGATAAGACAGGGAAACATCGCAATTCGGGCATTCCATCACATAGCCGCAACTCCGACAAGAGACAAAGGTACTGTGTCCTCTTCTGTGAATAAACAGGATACCTTGCTGTTGTCTTGCTCGCAATTCTTCCAGGGCATTTTGCAGGGAAGCGCTGAAAATTGAGCGGTTCCCTTGCCGCAATTCTTGGCGCATATCGACTATTTCCACAGGCGGCATCGGTCGGGAATAAATGCGATCGGGCAATGATAGATAATGGATATTTGGTAACGAGTAATAATCTCGGCGCGTCCCCACAAAAGTCTCTAAAGCTGGCGTTGCGGAACCCAAAATTAAGGGACAATTTTCTAATTCGGCGCGCCATTTGGCAACGGTGCGGGCGTGGTAGCAGGGGGCTGGTTGGTCTTGTTTGAAGCTGCTGTCGTGTTCTTCATCGAGGATAATTAAGCCGAGGTGAGGTAAAGGTGCGAAAATGGCCGATCGCGTGCCGATGACAATTTGCGGGGTTCCAGTCAGCATCTGACGCCATGTATCGTAACGTTCGCCGTCGGATAGGGCGCTGTGGTAGACGCAAATTTGCTCGCCAAAACGGGCGCGGAATCTGTCTGTAAGTTGGGGTGTCAAACCGATTTCGGGAACGAGTACGAGGGCGGATTTGCCGCTGGCTAAGATTGGGGCGATCGCCTGCAAATACACTTCGGTTTTCCCGGAACCTGTAACGCCGTGCAGCAGCACTTGACGGAATCCCGAAAAAGAGTTAATAAACGCTAAAGCTTCAGCTTGAAAATGAGTTAAAGTTTTGGGTGCATCGGGCAATTGAGAAATTCCGCGATCGCCCCTGAGCACTTCCCTTTGGTCAATTACAACGCTACCTTTTTGCTCCAAAGCTTTGACAACCGAAGAACTCGCGCTGCAAATTCTCAGCAAATCGTTCAGCCACATTTCACCGCCGCCGCGCCGCAAAACTTCCAATACTTCTTGTTGACGCTTGGTTAAATCTGTGACAAATGCACTAGCAATTAATGTCACTGCCGGTTTGAGTTGTGGTTTGGGAGGAGTGGGAGGTTCTAAATAACTTTCTACCCAACCGCGTTTCAATAAATCTTTCAATCCCCGATAACTTCCCTTAACTTGCCCCTGAAGATATTTCCAAGTGTAATCGCCGTTTTTTTGAGATTGCAGCAATTGCAAAATTTGACTGGCTGCGGGATTGAGAAATGTTTCGGCATTCGGAGAAATTGCCTCCTTAATTAAGCGAATTCGGCGCGCGGAACGGCTTAACAAACCGGGCGGCAGCGACGCTCTAATTACTTGAATTAAAGGTGTGCAATAATAGGTGGCAGTGCGATCGAGCAATTCCCAGTAATTAGGCGGGAAAAAACCCGTACTGACAACATCTTCGACATCTTTAACCCGCGCCGGATCTAAGTCGGGCGGCAGTTGAGAAATGTACCGAATCGCGATCGCCCCTACCTGTTGACTGCCAAAGGGTACACTCAAAATATCCCCCGGTTGCACGGTAAGTTCCGCAGGTAAACGATAGGTAAATAACTTATTTTCCTCCCCAGGGGAGTCCCCCGCAACCCTGAAAGGAGAGTCCACCAATACCTCGATCCACTCTGCTTGCAGGGTGGGGCGCTGTGGCGGTTCGCTGCTGCCGTAGGATGCCCCGGCCTCTGCCGCTATAGGGGTTGACAAACCAAAAGTGACAGTAGACATAGGGTTGCACATCAAACTAGGAGGAGCTGCGGTCAAAGGGAGTTTTCATTATCCCTCAGTTTAGCTCGATCGATCGATCTTAGCTGCGGGAATTGGCGATCGGAATCTCGATCGCCAATTCAGTCCCTTCTCCAATTGCGGAGGAGCACTCCAACCTCCCGCCGTGTTTGTCCACAATAATTTGATAGCTAATTGACAGTCCCAAACCCGTCCCGTGACCAACTGGTTTGGTGGTGAAAAACGGATCGAAAATTTTCGCTCTCACAGCTTCATTCATGCCAATACCATTATCTTTGATGCTAATTTTTGCCCAATTTTTCGAAATAATAGAAGTAGTAATTGCCATCTGGCTGGGGTTGGCTTCTATCTCCGCTATGGAACTCTTTTGCTCTCGCTCTCGCAGGGCATCAATAGCATTATTAATGATGTTCATGAACACCTGATTTAATTGCCCTGCATAACATTCAACTTTAGGTAAATTTCCATAACTTTTAACAATTTTTATAGCAGGAAAACCAGCTTTTTCTTTCGTTAAATGCTGCACAATTAACAGCGTACTTTCAATCCCTTCGTGAATGTTAACCGGTTTCTTTTCGGCTTCATCTACCCGCGCAAAGTTGCGTAAAGTTAGCACAATTTCGCGGATGCGCTCGGAGCCAACTTTCATTGACGAAAGAGTTTTCAACAAATCTTCGCGCAGAAAGTCGAGGTCAATTTTTTCAAGAAAATCCTCAATCTCTGCATCTGTTTCGGGATACCGATCCTGGTACATTGCTAGCAATTTTAAAATGTCGCCCGTGTAGTCATTGACATAGGTAATATTGCCGTAGATGAAGTTGACGGGATTGTTGATTTCGTGGGCGATACCAGCTACCAAAATTCCCAAAGCCGACATTTTTTCGGCTTCGATCAATTTGAGCTGCATTGCTTGCTGGTTTAAGAGAGATTTTTCTAGTGTAGACATTCTTGCTTTTACAATATTTTCGTAATCTCTAAAATCCTCAGTAACTTTTTTTAGCAAAGATTCTGTTTTTTGATTAACGGCTTCTAATTGGCTGCGTTCGGTTTCCGAAGTTTCGAGTTTTTCCTGTAGGACTTGATTTGCCTTTTCCAGCTCTTTGATTCTGTTTTTCCAGTCTGTTGGTTCCATCGGCTGCTATTTTAAACCTAAAAATATTGTTATAAAAGTTTCATGATGAATAGTTTTTCCGTTGATTTGTTTATAAAATATTCCCACCTTTTTTCGGCAGTTTCGTAATAAAAATTAAAGATATGCTTTGTTTTGCTAGCTATAAAAATATTATCTAAGATACATTCAAAATGTCAAGTTATCAATAACAAATCCGGTTAAAACAGACGGTCACTTTTCTTCCGCGCACTCGCATTTGCAGGGTTGTCATCGGATTGTTGAGAAATCAGCAGGCCGATCGCAAACTTATCAAGGCGGGCCCAGCCCGACAAATTGTCCGATTCAGACAACATTTGTACAAAACCCGCCGGCAATGCAAAGCGAAAATATTAAATGTGAGTGCGATCGACCGGGGCCGACGGGAAAAGTGCGATCGACGGGGGGCGCGGCCCACCAGCAATCTCAAGTACCAAGCCAATTGCTCCCAGAACGCAATCACACTATAGCATTGCTGAAAAATCTCACTTTAATGTGTCGATCGTACTCACACACCCGCACCATTTTGTGTTAAGAACTACTACTTGTGACAACATCGACACAGCAATTTATATTTGGAGAGTAATTGATGTCAGGTAGCGAAGTTCGTGCAGACTTTTGGATGAGCGAGTACATTACCCCTTGGGATATTTACGTTCACGGCGTCATCGCGGTGCTTGCTTACAAAAAAACAGCCTATCAAGAAATGTACGTAGTTCAGACCGGTACTTACGGCAAAGGCTTAGTTTTAGACGGTAAGTGGCAATCTTGTACAGGCGACGAGTTTCTGTACCACGAACCCTTGGTACACCCAGCCATGATTTGTCACGGTTCCCCCAAAAAAGTCCTCGTTCTCGGCGGCGGAGAAGGAGCTACAATTAGAGAAGTGCTGCGCTGGAAAACAGTTGAAAAAGTCGTGATGATCGACATTGACGGCGAAGTAGTAGAAGCTTGCCGCGAACACCTGCCAGAAATGCACCAAAATGCCTTTGACGATCCCCGCTGCGAAGTAGTAATCGGCGATGCTTTGGACTATTTAGACAAAACAGACAAAGATTGGGATATTGTCATTTCTGACTTGTCCGATCCCATTGAAGAAGGCCCATCTTTCCAGTTGTTTACCAAGGAGTATTTTGAGAAAGTTCGCAGCGTAATGTCACCTAACGGATATTTCGTAGTGCAAGCGGGCCCAGTTTCTCCGGCAGAAATGAAAATGCACGCTCGCATTGTAAATACCCTGAAATCTGTTTTCTCCAACGTTCAATCCTGCACCAGCTTTATTTCTACTTACGGAGCTCCTTGGGGTTTTGCGATAGCTTCTAATCAAGAAATAAATACGCAACCCGAACCGGCAGTTACTGACAAATTACTTGCCGAGAAAACAACTGGCGGGTTGCGGATGTTCGACGGAATTACACTGTTGGGCTTGATGCAACTTCCCGGTCACTTGCGGCAGGTAATCGCCGCTGAAACCGAAGTTTACACTATGGCAGCACCGCCGAAGTTTTTCGGGAAAGGCTCTGTCAGTCAGTGAAGTTAAATTGAAAGAGAAAATTCGTTTGGAGTAACTGAGATGAGCAGTTTAATTCGCATAGTTGCTGCAATTTTTATTCCCCCGCTGGGTGTATTTTTGACTGTAGGCCTCGGCACTGATTTTTGGATCAACCTGGTTCTAACCTGTTTTTTCTGGTTTCCGGGTATGATCCACGCCATTTGGATAATTGCCAAGCACGATCGAGCTTAACTTGAGGGCCTATCCAGTTTTGGGATAATAAACAGGCAAGAGAAAATAAAATTTCTTTTGCCTGTTTTCACCAATTAATCCGTATTAAATCTGCGTTCATCCGCGTTCATCTGCATTCATCTGCGGTTAAAAATAAACAAATCTAATTCTTATCTGAATTTGATTGCACCTCAATTTCTTCACAAACCAATTCAGCAATTTTTTTCGCCGCCCCCGATTCTCCTCGAACCGCACGCAAACGATCGCCCATTTGTGCTAATTTTTCAGGATGGCTCAAATAGTCGATCGCCAATTGAGCAATTACTTCCGGTTCCAGCTTCCCAATTAACTCCGGCACAATCTCCTCCTGTGCCCAAATATTCGGCCAAGCATAAAGCTTTCCCTTTCCCAATTGCCAGATTAGCCAATTAATCGCCGTAGCAAAAACTGAACCGACTAACGGCAAATTTGCCAGCAATCCCGGCAATCCGTCCCAAGCTTTCATCGCATCCAATTGCTGCGTCGGAATCAAAACAATCATCGGTACAGCTAACGAACCCAATTCGGCAGTATTGGCTCCCACAGTAGTTAAACACAGGCTGCATTCTGATAGCAAATCGTAGGCGGGCGTCTGCGTCCAAAGTTCTACTTGCAAGTTATTTGCTGTCTGCAAAAACGGCCGTTCTGTTAACTGAAGTTCGGCGCTAGCGTTCTCAAATAAATGCAGGCAAGGATTGTGTTCAGGGTCGGCAAAACGTGCTAGAGTTTGCACATCTATGGTAGGAGCAACGGGAATTACAAAGCGAGTTTCAGGGCGGATGCGGTGGATGGATTGGGCGATCGACAAACATAACGGTACACCTAAAGCTAATTTGGCAGCTTTAGAACCGGGCAACAATCCAATTAATTCAATTTTCCGTAGGGGCGGTGTCCCCGTGCCAGCCCTGCCCGATTTCCCGTTCCCTACTTCCGCGATCAAATCTCCGACAACTGTAAATTTCTTAGCATATTTTTCGGGAATTTTAGCAAAAACTTCTGGTTTCATCGCCGCAAATTTGTCAATCCAGCGATACCACCGCGCGTCCCATTCAGCATAAATAACAGTGCGATATTTGAGTCTTTTGCCAATAACAACTGTAAAAAATTGGTCGCCGCCTAAAAACAAAACAACTCCTGTTTCGTGCCAATCCCAATTTTCAGCAGTTTTGCCCGACAATAAGAATGGAAAAAAATGCTCCGGTGCTTGCACTCTGTCAACTTCTGGGTAGGAAAATGCAATTTGCGCTTCTTTCCCGGTGGCGTGCGGACAGGGGGACAGCACCACAGAGATTCGCGCTTGAGTGCCCGCGTTTCGCAATTGCTCGCGCAAAGCTTGCACGGCGGGACGCACCCAAGTTGCCAATTCTCCGGGGCCGTTGGAGAGGATTAAAATATCTACTGCCATAGGATTTAAGATTTGAGAGGATGCAAGGGAGATTTTATGACAGATTTAATTAATGCCGTCAAAACGGGTGATGTTGCTGCTGTAGAAAGTGCGATCGAACAGCGTGCAGATATCAATGTCAAGGATGAGGAAGGTGCGACGGCTTTGACGGCTGCGGCTGAGGCTGGCAGTTCGGCGATCGTCAAAAAATTGCTGGCTGCAGGTGCGGATGTCAACAGTCACGACAATGACGGGTGGACGCCGTTAATGAGTGCCGCTGCTGCCGGACATACCGAGATTGTACAGCTTTTGCTGGAGGCGGGAGCGGATGTGAATGCTAAAACTAATTTTGGTTTGACGGCTTTGATGAGTGCTGCAGGTAGCGGGCGCACTCAAGTTGTGGAATTTTTAATCGATAAAGGAGCTGATATCAAAGCTAAGGATAATAATACTTGGACTGCGTTAATTTGGGCGTCTTCGGAGGGCCACAAAGATGCGGTTGATGTTTTGAAGCTAGCGCGCGATCGGGCTTAATTATTCACAGGAATTACGCATTAAGGCCAGAGAAACCGGGTTTTTCATCTAATCTGTGGACTCTAACGAAGATTTTCGTAAAAAAACCCGGTTTCTGACTACCCCATGCGTCCAGAACTACATTCAGAAACTGGGTTGATTCAAGAAACCGGGTTTATAATTAAACCCGGTTTACGAGAGTCTGTGCGTAAGTCCTGTTAAAAAAATCAATCAACCCGGTTTCTAGCCAAGCAAGAAAGGAAAATCATAAATGTCAGCAAGTTGAGGAAAAGTCTGTTGTTTCAAATTTAATCCAGCACCTCCCTCAAGAATTGCAATTCTATCTCCTCCTCTTGATATGACTAAATCTCCACCCACTGGAGATATTTGATAGTTACTGAATTTGCCTGATAGCTGGAGTGCATCTCCCTGACTGGGATTGAAGCCGCGAATCCGAGCCTCACCCGGGCCTAAGTACAATTCTTGAGTGCTAGGTTGACCGCCCGGTGGTGGCGAAGTATTGTCATAAGCCAAAATAAAAGTATCAGCACCTTCGCTACCAATCAAGGTATCAAATTCGTTGCTGCCGTCGCTGAAATAACGCTCATCAAAATCAACTCCAATAATTGTCGATTTTCCCTT
Source organism: Microcoleus sp. F4-D5 (assembly GCF_036704885.1). Classification (NCBI taxonomy): domain Bacteria; kingdom Bacillati; phylum Cyanobacteriota; class Cyanophyceae; order Oscillatoriales; family Microcoleaceae; genus Microcoleus; species Microcoleus sp. F4-D5. The sequence goes on from NZ_JAUBSX010000027.1 coordinate 68,750, forward strand.
GCCAAAACCAGTCACAACATCATTCCCAGTAGTCCCGACAAAAGTTGCAGATCGATTGGTTTCAAATTGCCCAACTTTTGTATACTGATCGAGACCTGAAGCAAAACTTCCTGCTTGAACAGCCGCAGCAACATCGGGATTGCTTGCTAAATATCCAGTTTCCCAAAAGTTATCCAATACAGAAACTTTATCAAAAATTAAGAGGTCGCGCCCCCGATTTACGAAAAACGGCATATTCTGACCGCCCTCGACTATAGCTACCGGTGCGAAAGCCCTAATCGGCCCGACACTAATCCTCAAATCTCCATTAGGAGTATTGTTCAACATATAGTTGCCTCGCGTTCCCGCTAGGCGGATCTTATCGGCTTGCGGGTCAAAGTTTTTAACCGTAGCATAGTTGGTGTTGCTAATCCCCCCGTAGAATTGACCACCATTCACATCGGAAAAATCCCCAACACCGAGCACGAAAGTATCAGTACCGTTACCGCCAGTTAGGGTGTCGTTTACGGGGGGGGAGGGAAAATCGGAAGGTTTTTCATAAACTCGATCGCCCGCCGCATTTAGAGATACTTGAACGCCAATAATTTCAACATTTCCCACACCAAATCCATTTACAATGTCAGTGGCTTTAGTACCGACAAATGTAGCAGATCGCGCTGGCTCAAATTGTCCAAATTTTCGGTAGTGTTCCCCACCTGTTTTGAAAACTCCCGCTTTGACTGCTGCTGCAACATCGGGGTTTTTCAGCAAGTATTCGGGTTCAAAAAAGGTGTTTGCATAAAAACCTTCTTTCGCTCCGAATTTGACAAAGTGCTGAAATCCTGATTTAAAAGTTCCGTTTTGTAGAAACGGCACAAGTACCGGGTATCGTTTTAAATAAAATTCTTCGTCGTAGTCAGGCGATACTTGGGTGCGGCCTTCATCGTAACCAAACTGGATAAAGTGGTCTAAACCAGAGGCAAAAGGCGCGTTTGGATTGTTTGGGGTGCGAACTAATGGCGCGATTTCTTGATTTTGAGCTAGATAAGTATTTTCGTCAAAGTAACGGGATACTTGCGTGAGGCCGGCGGCTTGACCGAACTTTTCAAAGTGTTCTCTGCCAGATTTGATAATGCCTGCATCAATAGCAGGTTTCACCCAAGGATATTGTGAAAGGTAGTATTGTTCGTCAAAAATGTCATAATTTGTCATAATTTTGGCTCCAAGCTTAGTCTGCTTACTTGTCGATTAAACTTGACCCACTATACCTCACTCTAGTAACTCAGTATGTCAAGTTAATTATTTTTAAGGCTGTTTTATTCTAAACTTCCCCATACAAATTTACTAACAGTCCTAAAACTCTTACTCAACAAATGATGCAACTGTTGAGCTGAAAATTTGTACCCATCGAGAGGCAATAGCTGACGCAGGATCTGGGGTTCAATTGTTGTAGATTCAATATCATGACCGATCGCAAACAGGCATCAATCATCTACATGGGTACACAAAGTTTTACTCAACAATTGAAACCTTTGCGCTCTGATACTTTTGAGTCTTTGTAAGTATTTTTGCTGAGGGAAGTTCAATTTATTGTTTTCATGGCAAACACAACAGCGCGATCGCCCATTTTGTTGAATGTGGGATCGCACTCCCAGCAGCAATCAGGCAAATCCTGAATATCTTCGAGATTTCTATCCAATTAAAAATGTAAGAGTGTTAGATGATGGTAATTGATTCAAAGTCAGATCTCCGCCGCCTTCAATAACAGCGATCGTGTCAGGGATGCCATTATTGATTGGTATCAGTCCATTTATAGTCTCGATAAAGCCCTTCCTTTGGATAGCTAAATCTCGATTATTGTTGATGGGAAACACCGAGAATTCATCTAAGTAAGAGTCTGCTGGGAATATTTCTCCTAGCTGAATGCTATCCTGACCTTTGGTAAAGTTCCGAATTGTAGCAAAGCCCGGCCCGATGTAGAACTTTCGCGTGACTGGAGACAACCGCGGAACGTCGAAGTAACCATTACTCAGCATAAATGTATCGCGGCCGCTACCGCCAATGAAAGTATCGAATTCATCGCTGCCCCTACTTTCAGCCGATACGTTGTTGACTCGCCCGTTGCTGGGATACAAACCTACTTCAACTCCAATTAATTGAACTTTCCCCACCCCAAAACTGGTGAGGATGTCATTCCCAGAAGTTCCGACAAAAGTCGCAGACCGACTAGGCTCATTTTTCCCGAAATTGAAGTAATGTTCCAGACCAGTTTTCAAAGCTCCCGATTGGACAACCGATAGAATGTCGGGGTTGTTTTGTAAGTATCCTATTTCTAAAAATGAAGTTCCAATCAATTGACCATATTTGACTTCGGGAAACGGTCGTTGAACGTCGGGGCCAGTTTGTAAGTATCCTGTTTCTAAAAATGAAGTTCCAAATGCACCATCTTTGATGCCGAATTGAATGAAGTGCTGGTAGCCATTTTTCAAAGTTCCATTTTGAATGGACGGCTGCAACTGTCGGTTATTTGCCAGATAAAACGCTTCGTCGTAGTCAGGCGATACGCGGGTGCGACCTTCTTCGTAACCATATTGGATAAAGTGGTCTAGTCCGGTCGCAAAAGGTGCATTTGGGTTGTTGGGGGTGCGGACTAAGGCAGCGATATCTGGGTTGCCAGCAAGGTAAGTAGCTTCGTCAAAATACCGCGATACTTTTGTTAAGCCCCCGGCTTGACCGAATTTTTGAAAGTGTTCTAATCCCGATTTGATGACTCCTGCATCAATGGCGGGTTTGACCCAAGGATATTGAGCGAGGTAGTATTTTTCGTCAAAAATTGCGAACTAGCCATGTTTTCCTCCTGCGGCTTTAATGAGATGTTTATGCAATTTATCACTCATCAAAAACTGACACAATACCCGCTCGGGTTATTTTTTCCAAGTGTCAGTCAAATCTCACTTAAGCTCTATAAAGATGTCGTAATTCATCGTTGTTTATTTGAGAGCGTCAAGTGCGATCGCGAAAGGCGAGGTGTTGGCAGAGAAAAGTGCGATCGCACCGACAGCATCCAAAAGAAAATTCTGAATAGCTTCGATATTTCTACCCAAGTAAAGCTCTAAAACCACTAGAGTCTGGTAATAAATTCAAACTGAGATTTCCGCCGCCTTCAATAACAGCAAGTGTGTCAAAGCGACTGGTTTCAGGAACTCCATTTTGACCGACGACGGGCAAGCCGTTCGTTTGGATAGCTAAATCTCGATTATTATTGATGGGAAACACCAATAATTGCTCTAAGGAAGTCCCTCGAAGCTGGATGCTATCCTGACCTTTGGTAAAGTTCCGAATAGTCGCAAAACCCGGCCCGATGTAGAACTGTTGGGGGCTGAACGCACCCCCCGCAGTGCCCAGTGAAAAGTCGCCGAGCACGAATTTATCGCTGCCGCTACCGCCAGTTAGAGTATCGAATTCATTGCTGCCGTCACTTTCATACCGTCGGAGGCCGTTAGCAGATCCTACTTCAACTCCTATTAATTCGACCTTCCCCACCCCTACGCCAGTGAGGATATCATTGCCGGGAGTTCCGACAAAAGTTACCGGCCGACCGGTCGGATCGAATTGCCCAACCTTGAAATAGTATTCGCGAGGGGTTTTCAAGGTTCCAGATACGATCAGCCCAGCGGCCTCGTTATTGAAGAATTGCGGTTCAAAGAAAGAAGTAGGCAACCTACCGTCTTTGGCCCCGAATTGAATGAAATGCTGGTAGCCATTTTTAAAAGTTCCATTCTGAATAAAAGGCTGCAAATCTCGGTTAGTTGCGAGATAAAACACTTCGTCATACTCAGGCGATACTTGGCTGCGGCCCTCTTCGTAACCGTATTGGATAAAGTGATCTAAGCCTGTAGCAAAAGGCGCGTTAGGATTGTTGGGGGTGCGGACAAAGGGTTTAAGGTCTGGATTTCCCTCAAGGTAAGTATCTTCGTCAAAATACCGCGATATTTTTGTGAGGCCGGCGGCTTGACCGAATTTTTCAAAGTGTTCTCTTCCAGATTTGATGATTCCTGCATCAATGGCTGGTTTCAGCCACGGATATGACGCAAGGTAGTATTGTTCGTCGAAGATATCGTAATTCATAGTTTGCTGTTTAAAGAATGTAAAGTGCGATCGTACTTTTTTATAGAACCATCGCCCACCACCAATAAAAAATCATTAATCATCAGCATTAGCTAATGACTAATGACTAATGACTAATGACCAATGACCAATAACCAATGACCAATGACCAATGACTATCCAATCAAGAAAGTACCGTTGCCGTTAGATTCTTGGAAAGTCAAACCCAAGCTTGCTCCTCCTTCAATCACGCCGAGCACGTCTCCAAAACGCTGGATTGACAAATTGCTGCCAATGGGAGTCAGGCTGTAGCCGTTTAAAGAAGTTCCTTGCAGTTGGATAAAATCGCTTTCTATGTCGAAGTTGCGGATCGTAGCTTGACCGTTACCCAAATACAGCGGTGTCGCGGTGACATTCCCCGCTGTAGCAGGAACTCCGAGTACGAATGTATTAGTTCCCGGAGCACCAATCAAGACATCGAATTCATTGGTGCCAAAGCTTTCATACTGTCGGTTGCGTTGCGAATCTAGACCTACTTCCACTCCCACGAGTTCGACATCCCCGACGCCAACACCAGTTAAAACATCGTTGCTGCGGCTGCCGACAAAAGTTGCATCGCGGGCCGGCTCGTTTTTCCCGAAATTGAAGAAGTGTTCCCGACCGGTTCTCAAGTTTCCAGAGTTGACAAACGGTACAATGTCGGGGTTTTCTTTTAAGTATTCCGGTTCAAAAAATGAAGTCCCAAACCGACCGTCTTTGATTCCGAATTTAATGAAATGGTCGAAGCCTGATTTGAAAGTTCCGTTCTGAACGAACGGTCGGACATCTGAGTTGTTTGCTAAATAAAAATTTTCGTCGTACTCAGGCGATACTTGGGTGCGGCGTTGTCCTTCATCGTAACCGAACTGGATAAAGTGATCGAGGCCGGTCGCAAAAGGTGCGTTTGGATTGACTGTGCGGACAAAGGGTGCTAGGTCTGGATTCCCAGCAAGGTAAGCATTTTCGTCAAAATAACGCGATACTTTAGTTAGACCGCCTTCTCGCCCGAATTTTTCAAAGTGTTCTCTCCCGGATTTGATGACTCCTGCGTCAATGGCTGGTTTGACCCAAGGATATGAGGCGAGGTAGAACTGTTCGTCGAAAATTGCGTAGTTAGCCATATTTCCCCCTAAAGTGTTGATGAGTTGGAGCGTGAATACCGATTAGTTTTCCATGAATTCGATCGCCGATCGGGAATTTACACAAAACAGATGTTATGAAATGGTTTTAAGTTCCTGGTAAAATGTCAAAGTCAAAAAATTTGACTCAGCAATTATCCGAAGGCTACATTCTGCCTTCACAAATTATGCCTTTTTTCCATCTGTTAATTGCTCGATCGCAAGTTTGATCGGTTCTACAAAACTTGGAACTTTTTTCAGGATTTCTTTCTCAATGGTTGGTTAATTTTTAATTATTTTTATCCAACCCATTAATCCTATACATATTAAATAATATTTGTCAAGTTAAATTATGTAAATAAATTTTGGAGTATTTGCTCAAGGAATTTATAAAAAAATGTAACGAAAAATTGCCATAAATTTGTCGAATTGTGTCATGTGCAGGCTCAAATCGCCTAATGGCAAGCGTTTTCTGGTAAAAATGCTTATGGGATAAAAAAATTCCCGATTCCCGAAAACAGCATCTTAAAGGAGCCTAACCGGATGTTCACTCACGTCAAGCCCACCATTCGCCACGTTGTGCCGGAAAACTTGCAGGGGCGATCGCTCATGAAGGTGGTCTATGTCGTACTGGAACCGCAGTATCAAAGCGCCCTGTCGGCAGCGGTTCGATCGATAAACCAGAAAAATCCGAATCTGGCAATAGAAATCAGCGGCTACCTGATCGAGGAACTCCGCAGCCCGGAAAATTACGAGGCCTTCAAGCGGGATGTGGCGGATGCCAATGTATTTATTGCTTCTCTAATTTTCATCGAAGATTTGGCAGAAAAAGTGGTAGCGGCAGTTGAACCGCTGCGCGACAGCTTGGATGTCGCCGTCGTCTTCCCGTCGATGCCAGGGGTGATGCGGCTCAATAAAATGGGCAGTTTCTCGATGGCACAGTTGGGACAAAGCAAAAGTGCGATCGGCGAATTCATGAAAAAACGGAAGGAAAAATCCGGGAGTTCCTTCCAAGACGGAATGCTGAAACTGCTGCAAACTTTGCCGAAAGTGCTGAAATATTTGCCGATCGACAAAGCCCAAGATGCGCGAAACTTCATGCTGAGTTTCCAGTATTGGCTGGGCGGTTCCCAAGAAAACTTGGAAAACTTCTTGCTGATGCTGTCACATAAATATGTTTTCAAAGGACAGGAACAGTTAACTTTTGAAGAGCCCGTTGTCTACCCGGACATGGGAATTTGGCATCCTTTGGCACCGTCGATGTTTGAGGATGTCAAAGGATACCTCACCTGGTACAACGCCCGCAAAGATATTTCGGCAGACCTCAAAGACCCCCTCGCACCTTGCATCGGCTTGGTGTTGCAGCGGACTCACTTAGTCACGGGAGATGACGCGCACTATGTAGCAATGGTGCAGGAATTGGAGGCAATGGGGGCGCGGGTGGTGCCGATTTTTGCCGGCGGTTTGGACTTCTCAAAACCAGTCGAAACTTTCTTCTTGGAAGTTGGGGCCAAAGGTGTTGCACCGCTGCCAATAATTGATGCAGTCGTTTCTCTGACAGGTTTTGCGCTGGTGGGCGGCCCGGCGAGACAAGATCACCCGAAGGCGATCGAATCTTTGAAAAAATTAAATCGCCCTTACATGGTGGCTTTGCCGTTGGTTTTCCAAACGACGGAAGAGTGGGAAAATAGCGATTTAGGCTTGCACCCGATTCAAGTTGCTTTGCAAATTGCCATTCCCGAGTTGGATGGCGCGATCGAACCGATCATTTTGTCGGGAAGAGACGGTGCAACTGGCAAGGCGATCGCCCTGCAAGATAGAATCGAAGCAATTTCCCAGCGCGCCATGAAATGGGCGATGCTGCGCCGCAAACCAAAATTAGATAAGAAAGTTGCGATTACAATTTTCAGTTTTCCCCCCGATAAAGGCAACGTCGGAACAGCAGCATATTTAGATGTTTTCGGCTCGATTTATGAAGTAATGAAAGGCTTAAAAGGCAACGGATACGACTTGCCAGAATTGCCAGATTCCGCCGAAAAACTGATGCAAGAAGTCATCCACGACGCAACAGCCCAATACCAAACTCCCGAATTGAATATTGCTTACCGGATGTCCGTAGCCGAGTATGAAGAATTCACTCCTTACTCGGAACGCTTGCAAGAAAATTGGGGCCCGCCTCCGGGACATTTGAACAGCGACGGACAAAATTTGCTGATTTTCGGCAAACATTTCGGCAATGTGTTTATCGGAGTTCAACCTACTTTTGGATATGAAGGCGATCCGATGCGGTTGTTATTCTCTCGTTCCGCCAGCCCGCACCACGGTTTTGCTGCTTACTATACATATTTGGAGCGCATTTGGGGTGCGGATGCGGTGCTGCACTTTGGCACTCACGGTTCGCTAGAATTCATGCCCGGTAAGCAGATGGGAATGTCTGGGGATTGTTATCCCGACAGTTTGATCGGCAAAATTCCCAATATCTATTATTACGCCGCCAACAATCCCAGCGAGGCAACAATTGCCAAGCGCCGCAGTTATGCTGAAACAATCAGCTATCTGACTCCTCCGGCTGAAAATGCTGGTTTGTACAAAGGTTTGCAGGAACTCAGCGAGTTAATTGGTTCTTATCAAACTTTGAAAGAGACTGGCCGCGGTGTGCCGATTGTGGATGCGATCGTCGAAAAATGCCGTTTGGTGAATTTGGACAAAGATATCGCCCTACCTCCCGAACAAGAAAGAGGGGTGGCTGCGGGAATGACGGCCCAAGAACGGGACAATTTAGTTGGCTTGGTTTACCGCAAATTGATGGAGATTGAGTCGCGGTTGTTACCTTGCGGTTTGCACGTTATCGGTAAGCCGCCGACTGCGGAAGAGGCGATCGCAACTTTGGTGAATATTGCCAATTTAGACCGCGAAGAAGACGGGCTGATCGGCTTGCCGCGAATTATCGCTAACAGTCTCGGACGCGATATCGGCGAAATTTACACTAACAGCGACAAAGGCATTTTAGCTGATGTTGAATTGCAGCAAAACATCACTTTGGCCTGTCGGGATGCCGTTGGCGCTTTAGTGAAGGAACAAACCGATGCTGAGGGTAGAGTTTCCCTGGTTTCTAAGTTGAATTTCTTCAACATGGGCAAGAAAACACCTTGGATTGATGCCTTGCACGCCGCCGGTTACAAAAAAATCGATCCAGAACCGATTAAACCGCTGTTTGAGTATCTAGAATTCTGCTTGCAGCAAGTTTGTGCCGACAACGAATTAGGTGCTTTGTTGCGCGCGTTAGAAGGCGAGTATGTTATGCCCGGCCCCGGTGGCGATCCGATTCGCAACCCGGATGTTTTGCCGACTGGCAAGAATATGCACGCTTTAGACCCGCAGTCAATCCCTACAACGGGGGCGGTTAAGTCTGCTAAGGTTGTAGTCGATCGGCTGTTAGAAAGACAGCGCGTTGATAACGGCGGAAATTACCCAGAAACCATCGCCGTTGTGTTGTGGGGAACCGACAACATCAAAACCTACGGTGAATCCCTCGCGCAAGTAATGTGGATGGTGGGAGTGAAGCCAGTTCCCGACGCATTGGGCCGGGTAAACAAACTCGAATTGCTTTCTTTAGAAGAGTTGGGACGCCCTCGGATCGACGTAGTAATTAACTGTTCCGGCGTCTTCCGCGACTTGTTCGTCAACCAAATGAATTTGTTAGATAAAGCCGTGAAAATGGCAGCGGAAGCCGACGAACCGTTAGAGATGAACTTCGTCCGCAAACACGCCCTGAAGCAAGCGGAAGAAATGGGGATTAACCTGCGGCAAGCAGCAACCCGCGTATTTTCCAATGCCTCTGGTTCCTATTCATCTAACATCAACTTGGCGGTGGAAAACAGCACCTGGGAAAGCGAAGCCGAGTTGCAGGAAATGTATTTAGCCCGCAAATCCTTCGCCTTTTCTTCCGACAATCCCGGAACAATGGAACAAGACCGGCAGATTTTTGAATCATCCTTGAAAACTGCGGAAGTCACCTTCCAGAACTTGGATTCTGCGGAGATTTCCCTAACCGACGTGTCGCACTATTTTGACTCAGATCCGACTAAATTGATCGGCAGTTTGCGCGGGGATGGGAAGCAACCGGCATCCTTTGTTGCTGATACGACGACAGCCAACGCGCAGGTGCGGACGCTATCAGAAACCGTGCGTTTAGATTCGCGGACTAAGCTGCTGAATCCGAAGTGGTATGAGGGGATGTTGTCGCACGGTTATGAAGGCGTGCGGGAGATTTCTAAGCGTCTGGTGAATACAACTGGATGGAGTGCTACGGCGGGCGCTGTGGATAATTGGGTGTATGAGGATGTCAACACTACGTTTATCCAAGATGAGGAGATGCAGAAGCGTTTGCTGAATCTAAATCCTCATTCTTTCCGCAAGATTGTCAGCACTTTGCTTGAGGTGAACGGCCGGGGTTATTGGGAGACTTCGGAGAGTAATCTCGATCGTCTGCGTGAACTTTATCAGGAGGTGGAAGACCGGATTGAGGGAGTAGAATAGGATTGTAGTGTAGGGCAGGCCCAAAAGCCTGCCCAAATCGACTATCTTATGTCTAAGTTCAGTCCTAACGAAAATCAAATGAATCCAACTGTTGATGCCAAACAACTCGAATTATTTGAACTATTTAAGCCAAATTCTCTCAAAAATGCTCGATCGCCCTTTACATTTGCAGACTTATTTGCTGGAATCGGTGGTTTTAGAATACCTCTGGAAGAATTGGGAGGACAATGTTTGGGATATTCAGAAATTGACAAAAAAGCCATTCAAACTTATCGCAAAAATTTTATTAAAGATGACTATTCAGACGAGGCATATTTAGGAGATATTACTAATCTCAATAAATTGCCTTTTGACATAGATGTATTAGTCGGTGGCGTTCCCTGTCAACCTTGGTCGATCGCGGGTAAATTACAAGGTTTAGACGATCCAAGAGGTCAGCTATGGAGAGATGTGTTTAGAGTAGTCAAAGCCAATCGTCCCAAAGCTTTTATCTTTGAAAATGTCAAAGGCTTGACCGAACCAAGAAATATAGAAAGCTTGAAATACATAATTAATAATTTGACAGCATCTGGTTATGTTGTGAAATACGAAGTGCTAAATTCCTATGATTTTGGGCTCCCGCAAGATAGAGATAGATTGTTTCTTGTTGGCATTAGGAACGACATTGAAAAATCCTGGGGATTTACATTTCCTAAACCCCTCGTTAGCGAAGCCCGCCCCTACGGGGGCTACGCCAACGAAGAGGATCGCCAGATAAAACTTTATGATGTAATACCAGGAATTGAGCGCAGCAATTTTCGGAAAAAAAAATTTCCCCCAAGCGTTTTATTTGATGGCAAAATCCCGGCTTCCCGAGGCAGATTTCAAAAAATAGATGAATTAAATGACTTCTTTTTATTTACCGATATTAGAGACGGACATACTGCCATTCATTCTTGGGACTTAATAGAAACAACCAGCCGGGAGAAATTAATTTGTCAAACAATCATGAAAAATAGAAGAAAAAATATTTATGGAGAAAAGGACGGCAATCCTTTGGAATTTAAAGTGTTAAAAACGCTCGTACCAGAGTTACAACCTGCAGAACTCGATCGCTTGGTTGCGAAAGACATTTTGCGGACTGTAGGTAGTAAAGGTTATGAGTTTGTGAATTCTAAAATATCTTCAGGAATTAACGGAATTTCTAAGATTTTCTTGCCTCATGCAGATGCGATAGCAACTTTAACTGCAACTGGGACAAGAGATTTTGTAGCCACAATCTCGATCGAATGTCAAGAACCTGCTGCATACAAGCAAACCTTTATTAGGGAAATCTATCACAAGCAAAAATTCCAACCTCTAACTGCAAGAGATTACGCAAAATTGCAAGGATTTCCTGAATGGTTCAAGATTTATGAAAATGAAAATACAGCCAAGCATCAACTAGGTAATGCGGTATCAATACCTGTGGTTTATCATTTAGCGAAAGCCTTACTCGACATTATTTTGTAATTGTGAGTTTAGATATGGCAGCTATTAGCACAAAACAGCGAGAAAAAATCAAAGGATATCTTGAAGGTTTTATTCAGGGCATCATAGATGAATATAAAGGGCGTGTTATTCAGAAACCAACGACTGCAATAGAGTACCTGTCACGAAATTCAATTAATGGAGAATTAAAACCTTTTCAAGCTGCACTAATTCCACCCGAATTAATCCGCATCAATCAATTTGAGCGAGGTTTAAGTACCCGATTGGGAAACTCTCTTGAAGAATGTGCTCGCCTAATTGCCATTGAATACCATCAAGATGCGCGTCGAGGATACGATATAAGAGGAGAAGTCAGTATTGCAGCTTTTGCAGAAGCAGAACGCCAGAAAGAATATTATGAATCTATGGCTAACAGAGGACAAGCTAAACCATCTTTTGAGCAGATGGTAACAGCAGTGTTTAATGCTAGACGAGAAGATGATTTAGTCACAAAAACTGTACGCGCTGACCTTTATATTTTTGCTAATGACGGAACAGAATACTTATTTGAAATCAAATCTCCTAAACCAAATAAAGGTCAATGCTTAGAAGTTATTCAGCGTTTGTTGAGGTTTCACTTACTGCGGGGTGCAAAGCGTTCGCAATTGCAAGCTTACTACGCAATGCCTTACAATCCATATGGTGTAACAAAAGCTGTTTATAAGTGGTCTCAGGCAAGAAATTATCTGCCTTTTGATGAAGCTGTAGTTATTGGAGATGAATTTTGGAATATTGTAGGCGGAGCTACTGCTTATGAGGAATTATTGGAAATATATTTAGAAGTGGGACACGATAAAAGTAAATATATGTTGGATGCTTTAGCCTTTGGATTCTAAGGATTGAAAAAAAATAAAAGGCGATCGCCCCTCCACTATTAAAATAAGAAAAAGTATTACAGCCATGATGAATTACAAAGGTTACAGTGCTAGCATTGAGGTAGATTTAGAAGCGGAAATTCTTTTCGGGCGAGTCCTAGATATTAATGACGTAGTGACTTTTAAAGCACAAACTATTGAAGAAGCTAGCCAAGAATTCCAAAATTCTATCGATGATTATCTAGAGTTTTGCAAAGAATTAGGACAGGAACCTGATAAACCCTTTTCAGGTAAACTTTCCTTCCGCACTACTCCCGAACATCACCGCAAAATCTTTATTGCGGCCAAGAAGGCTGGCAAAAGTATTAACAACTGGATGGATGAGGTTTTAATTAGAGCAGCAGATCAAGCAATTAACACTTAATTAGCTTAGGATAATGAAGTATGAAATCATCATATACTGGAGTGAGGAAGACCAGGCATTTATTGCAGAAGTGCCTGAATTGCCGGGATGTGCTGCGGATGGCGAAACTTATCAAGAAGCACTGCAAAATCTAGAGATTATTATGCAGGAGTGGATAGAAACGGCTAACGCACTGGGTCGTCCTATTCCTCAACCGAAAGGTCGATCAATGTTTGCGTAGTTGAAATAGAATCAGAGGCGATCGCCCTTATTTCCCCAAAGCGCGTGAAGCGAAGCTATCCCGTAGGGAATCGCCGGTCTTTATTAAACCTCAAACGGGTTAATCAGTGTGAGTTCAGCAATCCACCGAAAATCCCCTATATTTCTTGTTACTAAAGTTCTATCATGTACCAAAGCTGTTGCCGCAATAATAGCATCCCCAAGTGTCATTCTCCTTATTTGTCGCAACAGCACTGCGCGATCGAGTACAGCGTTAGAAATTGGTACAACCTCCACCACACCAAAGAATTCCTCAAAGTACAATCTATACTCTTCAGTTAGCCGATGATAACCCAAGATTTCAAGGTAACTTATTGCCGATACAACTATGTCATTTTCGCCAATAAAATGCCTAATCTGCGAGTTTTCTGGCTGGGAAGCGTAGATAATAATATTACTGTCTAGCAGCATTCATTATTCATCCCTACCTGGAAGTGGACGGTCTTGACGCAAATCTCGCTGCCATTCCACCGGATCGCTAATATCAACAAAGACATTACTTGCTGCAATTTTTTCCAATATTTCAAATATTCTCTGACGGCGAAACTCCGCACTTAAAGTCGATCGCTCTTCTTGCAAAGTAACGTAAACTCTGACAGGGCGATCGCCTTGTCTTGGAACGTCATTAGCCCATTCTAAAAGGTTTCCCTTCAATATAGCCTCAAATATTCGTTGCATAGCTAATATCCACTATTATCTATTTTTACTATTATATCTCAATTCGGAATTCTGGGAAAAGCGATCGCCCCTCTAGACTTAGTTAAGGTGATACAATCGTTAATAAATGTCGTTTAGCCACGATAAAATACTGCTATGACTACCCTCACCCTCAACCTCAATCCAATTATTAAGCTGACAGACGATCAGTTTTTTAAACTCTGCCAGGAGAATGAAAATATTAGATTGGAACGCACAGCGAAAGGAGAATTAATTATCATGTCACCAGCAGGAGGAGAAACTAGCAGCAGCAGTGCAGGATTAACTGCACAGATTTGGATTTGGAATCAGCAAAATAGACTGGGTAAAGTTTTTGATTCCTCTGGCGGTTTTAAACTTCCCAATGGGGCCGATCGGTCTCCTGACGCTTCTTGGGTAAAATTAGAACGCTGGAATGCACTAACTCCCGAACAACAAAAGAAATTCCCCCCCCATTTGTCCTGATTTTGTCGTTGAGTTAATGTCTCCCAGCGATAGTTTGAAAGAAACTCAGGATAAGATGAAAGAGTATCGAGATAATGGTGCTGTTTTAGGTTGGTTAATTAATCGCAAATCACGGCAAGTAGAAATTTACCGTCTAAATCAAGAAGTTGAAGTGCTAGAATCTCCAGCCTCTGTATGCGGTGAAGATTTTCTCCCCGGATTTATTTTGAATCTTGAATCAATCTGGTAATGTACGCGTGTGCGAAGCTATCCCGCTCTTAATCGCACCTGTCCAATGTTCAATAGAGTAAAATAGAGTTAAAGTTCTCGTGGAGTATTTGCAATGGTTCAAACCCAGGCTTACAGTAAAGAAGAGCTTGCAGGTTCTCACCTGGTTTTACATGATATCACTTGGGAAACTTACGAACACTTGTTAGAAATATTTGCCGAACGTTCAACGCCGCGCATGACTTACTACCAAGGAACTTTGGAACTTATCGTACCTTTACCAGAACATGAAACCTATAGCTGGACTCTCGGACGACTAATTGTAGCGCTGTCTGAGGAAATAGGGATTGAAATTATCGGACTAAAATCATCTACTTGGCGTTCGGAACCGAAAAAAGCTGGTAAAGAAGCTGATGAATGTTTCTATATTCAAAATGAAGCTTTTATGCGGGGAAAGTTAACTATCGATCTCAAAAATGACCCGCCGCCAGACTTAGCTGTGGAAATGGATTTGACTAGCTCATCAATCCCTAAAATGGCGGTTTATACAGAACTTAAAGTACCGGAGGTTTGGGTTTGGAAGAAGGGGAAACTAATAATTAACATTTTAAATGATACGGATTATGTCGAGTCGGAAACCTGTTTGGCATTTGCCTCGTTTCCAGTCAAAGAACTCGCACAGTTTATGCACCTAGACTCAGAAAAGGGAGAGAATGCGAGAATTAGAGAGTTTCGGGAATGGGTGCGATCGCACTTACAGAATCAGCTACGCTACGGAAACGGCACTGCCGTCTCCTAGAAGTCCGGACACGGAAATGGCAGTGCCGTTTCCCTAGGGATATCGCGTCGATCAACCTGATTTGATATCAGTTAGAAAGATACTGAGTTTTTACATACTGCTTCAACAGGCGATTCAAACTAAACA
This sequence comes from Microcoleus sp. F4-D5, assembly GCF_036704885.1. Taxonomy (NCBI): domain Bacteria; kingdom Bacillati; phylum Cyanobacteriota; class Cyanophyceae; order Oscillatoriales; family Microcoleaceae; genus Microcoleus; species Microcoleus sp. F4-D5. The sequence continues at coordinate 83,831 of NZ_JAUBSX010000027.1, forward strand.
AAGTTATCTGTTCCTGTTCTATTGCATCCAACAAAACCAGATTTGCGATCGATCGCACTGCTTTGACTATTTCTGAGGGCGAAAATGGTATTTTGTTTAAAGTGAACTTCCCCAATTGACAAAAAGCGCAGGCCGTCAATCGCAAGACTTTTAAAGATTTTTGCCTCTGGTTTACTGGGTACAAAGTATAGTCATTTCAAATAAAAAAGAGACACTATTGAGCGCAGTAGGCACAGATAAGTTCATCTAAAGATGTCCCAGCA